>NZ_JBSVWQ010000170.1:0-12380 GCF_054071215.1 Pseudomonas sp. SDO5522_S412
TCTACAACTGATCCACCGCTTTCGCGAGCAAGCCCGCTCCCACATTGGGTCTCCTATGGTCTCAAGAGACGGGCATTTAGCCTTTTTTCTTGTAGGCCACGCAATCGATCTCAACCTTGCAATCGACCATCATGTTCGCCTGCACACACGCCCGCGCCGGAGCATGTTCCGGGTTGAAGTATTCGCCGAAGACTTTGTTGAAGCTCCAGAAATCCCGCGGGTCTTCCAGCCATACACCGACGCGCACCACGTCTTCAAGGGCGTAGCCGGCTTCTTCGAGAATCGCCACCACGTTGCGCATGGTCTGGTGGGTCTGCTCGACGATCCCGCCCGTGATGATTTCACCGTCCACCGCCGGCACCTGGCCCGACACGTACAACCAGCCATCCGCTTCCACCGCGCGGGCGAAAGGACGAGGCTGGCCGCCGCCTGCAGTGGCGCCGGTGCCGTAACGAGTAATGCTCATAATGGATCTCCTGAAGTGATGATTTAAAAACGAATGTTCTTGAGAAATTCCGCGAGTCGCGGCGATTGCGGGCGTTCGAAAAGGTCTTTCGGCGGCCCTTGTTCTTCAATGCGGCCCTGGTTCATGAAGACGATCTTGTCCGAGACTTCATAGGCAAAGCGCATTTCGTGGGTGACCAGCAACATGGTCATGCCCTCTTCCGCCAAACCCTTGATTACGCTGAGCACTTCGCCCACCAGTTCCGGGTCCAGGGCCGAGGTGACTTCGTCGAACAGCATCAGGCTCGGGTTCATCGCAATCGCCCGGGCAATCGCCACGCGCTGTTGCTGGCCGCCCGACAATTGGCCCGGGAAGTGATTGCGGCGCTCCAGCAGGCCGACACGATCCAACCATTTTTCCGCCAGTGCAACCGCCTCGTCCTTGCCCATCTTCTTGACCTTGAGCAGGCCCAGAGTGACGTTCTGCAAGGCGGTCAGGTGCGGGAACAGGTTGAACTGCTGGAAGGCCATGCCGGTCATTGCGCGGTGCTGGGAGATCACCCGCTCCGGGTGGCGCACGCGCTTGCCGCCGACCTCGCTGTAGCCGATGGATTCGCCGTCGAGGGTGATCTGGCCGCCCTGGAATTCTTCCAGCAGGTTGACGCAACGCAGCAGCGTGGTCTTGCCCGAACCGCTGGAGCCGATCAATGTCACGACGTTGCCGCGCTGCATGCTCAGGTCGACGCCCTTGAGCACTTCCACCGGGCCGTACTGTTTACGCAGGCCGCGAATGTTCAGCAGTGGCTGGCTTTCTTTTGAGAGTTGGTTCATGGCAACGCCACCCGCTTTTCAATGTAACGCCCCAACAATTCGATGGCGTAGTTGATGACAAAAAACATAAAGCCTGCAAACAGGTAGAACTCCAGGGTCATGAACGTCCGGGCGATGACCTGTTGGGTGCTGAGGAGCAGCTCGGCCACACCGATCACCGACAGCAAGGTGGAAGCCTTGACGATTTCGGTGGACGAGTTGACCCAGGTCGGCAGGATCTGCCGCAGGGCCTGGGGCAACAGCACGTAGCCAAGAGACTGGTAGAAGGTCAGGCCGATGGCCTTGCCCGCTTCCAGTTGCCCCTTGGGAATGGCCTGCAATGCACCGCGCACGATTTCCGAAACGTGAGAGCCGCAGAACAGCGTCAGGCCCACGGCACCGGCCTGGAACGCAGTGATCTGCCAGCCAAGCGCCGGCAACATATAGAAGCACGCCAATACCAGCACAAACACCGGCGTACCGCGGATCAGGTCGACGTACAGGCGAAACGGTGCGCGCATCCAGAATTTGCCGTAGGTCAGTACCAAGCCGGCGACGATGCCGATCAGGGTGCCGAAGATAATGGCCAGGGCCGAGCAGTAGACGCTGGTCTGGAACCCCGCCCAGAGGGTTTCCCGGGCGATCCACAACTCATGCAGCCAGCTGGGGGATTCGTACATGGGCGCTCCTTAGCGGCGAATTGCCAAACGCTGTTCCAGGTAACGGAGCAGCATGGCAATGAGGTAACAGGCAGCCACGTAGAGCGCGGTCGTGACCATCCAGGTTTCAATCACCCGGTAGCTTTCGACGTTGATCTTGCGGGCGTAATAGGTCAGCTCCGGCACCGCGATCGCGGCGGCCAGGGAGGTGTCCTTGAACAGCGAAATGAAATTGTTCGACAGCGCCGGCAGCACGTTGCGCAGCATCACCGGCACGGTGATGTACGCGCGGATACGCCACTCGCCCAGGCCAATGGCCAGGCCCGCTTCACGCAACCCCTTGGGAATGTTCAACAGGCCTGCGCGAAAGACCTCGGTGAGGTAGGCACCGGCGTACAACGACAGGGTGATGATGAACGAAGGGATCTTGTCCAGCCGGATACCCAGGCTGGGCAAGGCGAAGTAGATCAACAGGATCAGCACCAGGATCGGGGTGTTGCGGATCACCGTCACATACACCGAGGCCACGATGCGCAGCGCACGGTGTTTGGACAGCATCGCAAACGCCATCAACAGGCCGATCACGCAACCGATGGCGATGGACAGCAGTGCCAGTTCAAGGCCGAGGCCGAGCCCCGCCAGCAAGCTGGGGAAATCGCGCCACACAGCGGCAAAGTTCAACTGATAGTTCATGGTCGGCAGTACCTGATTGGGGCGCCGTCAGCGACGCCCCAGGGTTTACGAATTACTTGAACTCAACCGGGAAACCGATCGCAGGCTCCGGCAGGTCCACACCGAACCATTGCTTGAACGAGGCCTTGTACATTGGGAATTCCACACCGGTCATGGCTTCATGCAGGGCGGTGTTGACGAAGTTCAGCCAGTCCTGGTCGCCACGCTTGACCGCGCACGCATAGGTTTGCGGGCTCCAGGCGTAGCTCGGGCTGCGGTAGCGGCCCGGGTTTTGCACCATCAGGTACTTGACCGAGGACTGGTCGGTGGCAGCGGTGTCGGCACGCCCGGAGTTCACGGCCTGGTACATCAGGTCGACGCTGTCGTACTGGTCGACCTTGGCTTTGGGCAATGCCTGGTGCACCAGCTCTTCGGCGTAGACGTTTTGCAGCACGGCCACGGTGACGCTGTCGCCGGCGGCCTGCAGGTCTTCGATTTCCTTGTACTTGCTGTTGGCCGGCAGCAGCAGGCCCACACCTTCGCGGTAGTACGGCAGGGTGAAGGCCACCTGCTGCGCACGGCTTGCCGTGACGGTGATGAACTGGCAGCTCATGTCGACCTTGTCGGTCAACAGGTTGGGAATGCGGGCATCGGAAGACTGCACCACGTATTCGACTTTGCTCGGGTCATTGAACAGACCCTTGGCCACGATGTGGCCGATGTCGATGTCAAAACCCTGCAACTTGCCATCCGCTCCCTGGAAGTGCCACGGCGCATTGGTACTGCCTGTACCCACGATCAGGTGCCCACGCTTGAGCACTGTATCGAGCTTGCTGTCCGCCGCCTGCACTACGCTGGCGAGGGAAGCCGATGCGGCGAAGAGAAAAACACACGCTTTGAACACGGAAGGTCGGTGATGCATGACAAGCACTCCAGGGATTGTGTATTCCGCTATACCGGAACTTAGTATGTAACAACGGAATAGACAGCAGAAAGTGTGCCACACGCGGTGACAGAAAAATATTGCGGGATTAATTTCTTTTTAAATCAAATGGATAGATTTTTATCAGCGATAAGGCACTGGGCCAGCCGCTGCAATCAGATTGCTACCGTTGGCTACACACCGGGGTGACAGGCCACATTTGGGTGCGGGGGCGGGTCGTTACCATGCACGAAAGCGGTGCAGTGGCCGGATGGAAGAATTCCGTGGCTGGGCTAGTCTTGGCAGATGATCGAGCCCCCCAAGGAACGCGTTCAGATGAAGATCAGTCTTGTCCTTATGTTGTTGTCGCTGGCATTTGCCACCCAGGTGTTCGCCAAGGATGACCGGCGCGAATGCAAGGCCGAGCTGGTCAGGCTGAAGGCGGCGTTCAGTACGAACTACACCACGCAGAATCATCATGGGTATCGTCGGGCCAAGGATGCCAAGGATCAGGGTGACTATAAGCAGTGCGTGGGGTTGGCGAAGAAGGCTCGGGAGCGGGCGGAGCGCTGAAGGCTTTGGGGCTGCTGCGCAGCCCAGCGGGAGCAAGCTCCCTCGCCACAATGGGCTACTTGGAGGTGGGTACCTGTTAGTTTTGACAGTAGACGGTTTTGATCGCCGGGATTAGCGTGGGCCAGGCCTTTCGCTCAAGGAGATCATCATGGGAATTGCAACGGCGGTGATTGCCGATGCCGAGCAGTATCAGCAGTTGCTCAAGACGCATAGAACGGTGTTCATGCTGTTTGTTTCGCAGCACTGCCCGGCCTGCGGGGAAGCCGGGCCACTGTTTGAACGGATTGCCGGGAAATACGCCAGCTCCGTGAAAAGCCTGGTACTCGACACTGCCCGAACCCCGAGGCATCCCGAGGTTACCGGCACGCCTACCCTGCTGGTTTTCCAGAATGGCGAGATGATCAATAAGCTGGAGGGGTTCGACGAAAAAACGCTGAGGGAGACGTTCGCCAGGACCAGAATCAGTCCTCCAACATCAACCGCGCCGTACCCGAAACCCGAATCGAGGCACCCTTTTCATCGGTGATCTGCGCCTGCAGGCGCGAACGGCTGCCCATGTCCTCGCCTTGAATGATGTCGATGCGCCCGTTGTGCGGCCAGCCCAGGTCCCGCAGGTAGCCGGCAAAGGCAGCGGTCGCGGCACCGGTGGCCGGGTCTTCGTACACGCCGCCCACCGCAAACGGGTTGCGGGTGTGAAACAGTGTCGGGCTTTCGGCAAACACCAGCACCACGGTACCCAGCCCGGCGTCGGTCATGTAGCGGCGACCGGCCTCCAGTTCATAGTGCATCTGGCTGAGTTTGGCGCGGCTGTCGAGCGCCAGCACCAGGTGGGAGATGCCGGCATGGATGATCGCTGGCGGAATGCTTGGGTCCAGGTCATTGCGGGTGTAACCGAACAGGGTCAGGCCCGCGTCCACCAGGGCATCGTTGGCCGGTGCGCTGCGGGTTGGCGGGGATTGCAGCGCGGCCTCGATCAGGTCGCCTTCGCTGCGGCCGCTGACGGAAATATCGCCGTTGTTCAACGCCAGGTGGAATTCGCCATCGCCCAGCGCCAGGCTCAAGGCCGCACCGAGGGCGATGGTGGCGTGCCCGCAAAACGCGACTTCGGACTCCGGCGCGAAGTACCGCACGCGCCAGCCGTCATCCTGCGGGCAGGCGAATACGGTTTCCGAAAACCCGACTTCGTGGGCGATACGCTGCATTTCTGCAGCTTCCGGCAGGCTGTCACCGATCCAAACACCTGCAGGGTTACCGCCCTGGTTGCCGTCACAGAATGCAGAAATCTTAAGCACGTCCAAAGTCATTCGGGTAACCCTTCCTTAACGGTTCAGTGAGCGGCGATGCTATCCAAAGGCCAGCCCAGCGTCGAATGAAATTCACCCGTTAAAGAGGGGCCAGCAACACCTGCGTGACCCGCCGCTCCTCCACCGCCGCCACGGTCAGGCGCCAGCCTTCATGTTCCAGGCTGTCACCGACCACCGGCAGTCGATCCAGCAGGCTCATCACCAGCCCGGCCAGGGTCTGGTAATCCTCCGTCGCCACGGCCTTGAAGCCGGTGCGCTGGCGGATCAGGTTGAGGTTCAAGGCGCCATTGACGCGAAAACCACCCTCCTCCTCGACGATATCCGGGCCTTCGACCTCACTCGCATCCGGCAACTCACCGGCGATGGACTCGAGGATGTCGGTCATGCTCAACACCCCGATAAAGTCGCCAAATTCGTTGATCACGAAGGCAATGTGAGTCGACTCCTGACGCATCTGCTCCAAGGCATTGAGAATCGAAAAACTCTCCAGCAAGTTGACCGCCCGGCGCGCCAGGTGCTCCAGGTTCGGCTCGTTACCGACCAGGTATTCCTTGAGCAACTCCTTCTTGTGCACAAAGCCCAATGGCTCGTCGACATTACCGTTGCGGATCAAGGGCAGGCGCGAGTAAGACGAATGCATCAGTTTCAGGCGGATAGTGTCGGGATCGTCCGACAGATCTATAGAGTCCACCTTCGCCCGAGGCGTCATCAGCGTACGGATCGGGCGTTCAGCCAGTTGCAGCACGCCACTGATCATCACCCGCTCGCGCCGATCGAACAGCGGCCCGCCGTTGGCATCAGCGTTATCCAGCAGGTCGGCGACCTCTTCACCTATCTCCTCCACTGCCAGATTACGCCCGCCGAGCAAACGCATTACCGCATGGGCCGTGCGCTCACGTCTCGGCAGCGTGCCCTGGGCCGACTTCTTGCGGCGCGACCGGGCGATCTGGTTGAACAGCTCGATCAGGATCGAGAAGCCGATGGCCGCGTACAGATAGCCTTTGGGAATGTGGAAGCCCAGGCCTTCGGCCGTCAGGGCAAAACCGATCATCATCAGGAAGCCCAGGCACAGCATGATCACCGTCGGGTGGGCGTTGACGAAACGGGTCAGCGGCTTGCTGGCAACGATCATCAGGCCGATGGAAATGATCACCGCGATCATCATCACCGCCAGCTCATCCACCATGCCCACGGCGGTAATCACCGCATCGAGGGAGAACACCGCATCCAGCACCACAATCTGCGCAACGATCGGCCAGAACATCGCATAGGCCACGTTGCCAGTGCGCTGAGCCACATGCCCCTCAAGGCGCTCATGCAATTCCATGGTGGCCTTGAACAACAGGAACACACCACCAAACAGCATGATCAAGTCACGGCCCGAGAAACTCTTGTCGAACACCTCGAACAGCGGTTGGGTCAGGGTCACCAACCAGGAAATACTTGCCAACAGGCCCAGACGCATCAGCAACGCCAGGGACAAACCGATCAGACGCGCACGGTCACGCTGCTCCGGCGGCAGCTTGTCCGCCAGGATCGCGATAAACACCAGGTTGTCGATGCCCAGCACCAGCTCCAGCACAATCAAAGTCAACAGGCCGAGCCAGGCCGTTGGATCCGCTAACCATTCCATTTTTCAGTATCTCTTCAAGTTTTTCAGAATGCCGGGCACGGCAACGCACGGTCGAGGGACCGGGTAAGGGTAGGCAATCGGAAGACGGGATGCCTGGCCTGGAGGCAGGCGATCAGCGGGAACGGCGGCAGTGAATGTCTTGGGGAAAGACGACTGGGAGGCTCCGAGAGGGTGTTCATGCAGGTCCTGTTGTGGGAAAAGGACTTGAATCGTACAGGCGAAACGGGAATTTCCTACAATCTAAAATTATTACAAGATCTGTAGGATCAAGCATTCTGATATTAGGGAGAATGTCGTGAGCCAACAATTTTTCACTATGGTTGGGACAGCCCATAACAAATTTTGAGCATTTGATCGTTCCCACGCTCTGCGTGGGAATGCATACCGTGACGCTCCGCGTCACCCTCTCGCCGGACTTCAGCCAGGCTCGTAGCATCAAGCTTTATCGTCGGGCAGATCAACACGATCTTGCTGCTCTTCACTGATCAGGTATTCAAGAAACGCGGTATACGTCGGCCATGAATCCGGCGCAGTCAACAAGGCCTCCCTACCCAGGCGGCACACATCCACGTCATCACACCAAATCACCCGACCGCCTCCGCCCGAGCAATCCATCACGATCAAACTGGCCGGCGGCTGGGCTAATACCAAAAACTGCCGCGCAAGCCCGGCACGCTCTCGAAGACGTCTGGTTTCGTCCAGGACATTCGGCGCAGGCGCCCACCCTATTGCGTGCAAGGGCAAAACGTAGATTCCAGAGCCATCGAAGAACTCGGCAGCCTCACGAAAATCATCCGCAAGCTCCAGGCCAAGGTGGCTCTGCACCTCATCAAGAAACCCAGGCTCAACGGCGCGCGCGCCATTCAAAAGCAAACATTGCTGCCGGATCATTGCCAACGTGGACATCAACACCCGCCCTCGCGTCTAGAGATTTGCCCGCGTGCCAAGAAAGCGCAGATAGCGCCCATCCTCGTTGTCAAAGATCTCGGCCCCTGCGCCCATGTATGCCCGCATCAATTCATCGGCGGCCTGATCATCGTGGCCCTGATCCAGCAAAACCTGCCCCAGGCGCAGATGTAAAAACGGATTTCCGAGACCGCCCGGACAGGTCATCGCATAGTCCAAGGCATCCCGGGCTGAGCCTTTGAATCCGGATAAAAAGCATGCATCAGCGATGGCAGCCAATACCCAGGTGGAGGCTTCCCAATCATTTTTCGGCTCGGGGATCAAGATCCAGGCCTTGTTGTATTGCTCGATGGCCTCTTCATAACGGCCGTCATCGGCCAATTGATCACCTGCACTGCATAACGACTGGATCTCTTCGTGCAGCGACGCTGCAAGCTCAGTGGTCATGAGGACTCCTCCAGAGATCCATCTGCATCCCATAACGACCACAGCCCAACTTCCTGGCCACGCTCATAAACGCCCTGCGCCGCGACCTGTCCATTGTCGTGGTAGTCCCGCCAGTCGCCGTGTTCGGCGCCATCCACGTAATTCCCCTCGGAAGCCAGGTTGCCGTTTGGGTGGTAGGCGCGAAAAAGCCCATGTCGAATCCATTGCGTGCCGTCCTCGGACAGGTAACGCGAATACCTGAATCGAACCTCACCGGTCTCGTAGGGAATTTCCGCTATGTGTAACGCGTTTGGTTTTTCGTCCATGGCAAACCTGCTGCGGTGTGTTGATGTGCTTTCAGACTCTGTTGAGAAAACTGACTTTAGCCGGCGTTGTACCTTTATGCCCGTTATTCAGAACGGCCCTTTCGTCATCACCCGCTCATCAATAAAGCTACGCAACATCGCAATCCGCTGCGTATAGGCTTTGCTCAGGCAACTGACTTGGGCGCCGCACGTATGCCGTTGCTTGAGCCACACAGCCTGATCATCCATCAACGAACCGCGCCCTCCCATGGCCATGAAGTGCCGGTTGAGGTCATAGAGCAGCGCCATGGTCACGTCCTGATCATTCAGGGAGCGCGTGGCACAGATGGTTTTCTCGTCAGGCGCCTTCGCCCGGTCACAGTCAAAACTGGCCGCCAGGCTCACAGGGCTGAGCCACAACACAGAAAACCCGGCGAGCACTGCGAATACCGCCGGTTTAATCAAACGAACTGCCATGAAAATTACCCCCTACAGAGGGCTACGCGCCACACCCTGCCCAAACCGATAAATCGCCAGGCAATACCCAATCAACGCCACCGCTGCCAGCAACCCGCCCGCCGCGCCGATCCAAGCAAAACCAAAGTGGCTGCCCACCCAACTGCCCATCAACGCCCCACCGCCAATACCGATGTTGTAGATCCCGGAAAACATCGCCATCGCCACATCCGTGGCATCCGGCGCCAGCACCAGCACCTTCGATTGCAACGCCAGGCCAAAACCCATGATGGCCATGCCCCAGAACACACTCAGGGTCACCAGGTACGACACCTCGCCACTCAACGGCAGCAACAACGCCAGGCACAGCGCCAGGATGGTCACCGCGCTGATCAGGAATCGATGGGGGCTAAAGCGATGCACCAGGCTGAACAACAACGAACCAATAATTCCCGCGCCGCCAAACACCAGCAGGATCAGGGTCACCGTATTGCCACTCATACCGGCAACACCTTCAACAAACGGCTCAACATAACTGTAGGCAGTGAACTGCGCCGTCACCACCATCGCCGTCAGCACATACAACGCCACCAGCGCCGGGCGCTTGAACAACAGCGGCAAGCTGCGCAGCGAACCGGAGTTCTGGCTCGGCAGCAGCGGCAAGGTGCGCGCCAGCCAGAACACCAGCCCGGCGGCAAACGCGCCGATCACCAGGAAGGTGGTGCGCCAGCCCATGGCTTCGCCCAGCAAGCGGCCCAGTGGAATACCCAGAACCATCGCCAGGGAAGTACCGGTAGCCAGCAACCCAAGGGCCTGCACCTGCTTGCCCTCCGGCGCCAAACGCACCGCGAGGGAGGCAGTAATCGACCAGAACAACGCATGGGACAGGGCAATGCCGACCCGGCTGAGCATCAGGATGCCAAAGCTGGTGGCCACGCTGGACAGGATATGGCTGGCGATAAACATGCCGAACAGCACGATCAGCAGCTTGCGCCGCTCGACGTTACGGGTCAGCAGCATCACCGGCAGCGAGGTCAGGGACACGATCCAGGCATAGATGGTCAGCATCAGGCCGACGCTGGCGATGGGCATGTCGAAGCTCGCGCCGATGGCACTCAGCAGGCCGACCGGTACAAATTCGGTGGTATTGAAAACGAAAGCGGCCAACGCGAGAGCGAAGACCGGTTGCCAGTTGGCTTGAGGTGTTGCGGCGGAAATGCTCATTGACAGGTCGTCGTACTCGTTTGCGCGCAGATCAAGCCGGCCCGATGCCGGGCCTTGAGCCGCGCGCAAAAAATAGTAACACGACGATTCAGGGATCGACTTGCCCCATCAGCTCGGGAATCGACTCAGGACGCTTGGCATAGCGCTGGGCCAGCGCCGCGCACACCATCAACTGGATCTGGTGAAACAGCATCAGCGGCAAGATCAGCACCCCCATGCTCGCCCCGGCAAACAACACCTGGGCCATCGGCACACCGGTGGCCAGGCTTTTCTTCGAGCCGCAGAACAGAATGGTGATCCGGTCTTCCTGGCTGAAGCCAAAAGCCTTGCCCAGCACCGTGGACGCCACCAGTACCAGCGCCAGCAACACACAGCACGCCACCACCAGGCCACCCAGTTCCCACAACGGAATCTGGTGCCAGATGCCCTCGTTGACCGCTTCGCTGAAGGCGCCGTAGACCACCAGCAAAATCGAGCCCTGGTCGACGAACTTCAGCCAGGATTTGTTACGCCCTACCCACTCGCCGATCCAGCGACGGGCGATTTGCCCGGCGATGAACGGTAGCAACAATTGAACACTGATTTTCAGGATCGCATCGACGGTGGAGCCGCCATCGCCATGCACATTCAGCAGCAACGTCACCAGCAATGGCGTCAGGAAGATCCCGAACAGGCTCGACGCCGCCGCGCTGCAAATCGCCGCCGGGATATTGCCCCGGGCCAGGGAGGTAAAGGCAATCGCCGACTGCACGGTGGCGGGCAACGCACACAAATAGAGCATGCCCATGTACAGGTCTTTACCGATCAGCGGCGACAACACCGGCTTGAGCGCCAGGCCCAGCAACGGAAACAGCACGAAGGTCAGGCTGAACACCAGCAGGTGCAGGCGCCAATGACCCGCACCGGCAACAATGGCCTGGCGCGACAGTTTCGCGCCGTGCAGGAAAAACAGCAGCGCGATGGCCAGGTTGGTCACCCAGCCAAAGGCCACGGCGGTCTGGCCGCTGGCGGGCAGCAGGGACGCGAGGATCACCGTGGCCACCAGGGTCAGCGTGAAGTTGTCAGGTAAAAAGCGTGGGCGGGTCATAGGCCAATCTTCCAGGGGTTGCCAAGAGCATCGTCGCGACTCTAACGTAACGGCTTATTACCGACTAACGCCAATGAGCCAGTAAATGCCGCCAAAAGGACATGACAAAACTGTGCGCCGCAGCGTGCCCGGGCTTTCCAGCCTGCCGAGGCCGGTGTATGGCCGCACCGAATCCCTGCCCAACCGCGCGCTGACCCGCCGCCATAGTCACCCGTGGGTGCAGTTGTCCTACGCGATATCCGGGGTGCTGGAGATCCAGACCAGCGTAGGACGCTTCGTCGCGCCACCCCAGCGGGCCGTGTGGATACCGGCCGGCATGCCACACCGGGTGTTCAGTTCGCCCCATACCGAGATGCGCAGCCTGTACCTCGATTGCAGCGTCACCGCCTGGGCGGCCGACCGCTGCCAGGTGCTGGCGGTGAGCAGCCTGTTGCGCGAGTTGATTCGCAGCTTCAGCGAATTGCCGGTGGAATACGCCGAGGATGGCCCGGATGGACGGCTGGCCCAAGTGGTGCTGGACCAACTGGCCGCCGCGCCCCAGGTCGACCTGATGTTGCCGCTGCCCGCCGACAGCCGCTTGCGGCAGATTTACCGCAGCCTGAACCTGCACCCGGAGCAGCAAACCACCCTGGGGCAGTGGAGCCAGAAGCTGGCGGTCAGCGAGAAAACCCTCAGCCGGCTGTTCCTGAGCGACACCGGCCTGACCTTCCGCGCGTGGCGCCAGCGCCTGCGATTGTTGAGCGCCCTGCCCGCCCTGGAACAAGGCGAACGCGTGACCGACGTAGCATTGGCCTGCGGCTACGAATCCACCTCGGCCTTCATCAACGCCTTCCGCCAGCAGTTCGACGCCACACCCGGTGAGTTCTTCCGCTGACCATCAGACAACAAAGACCTCAAAAAGAGAACAGGGCCCCCGTGGGAGCGGGCTTGCTCGCGAATGCGGTGGTTCAGCCAGCACA
>NZ_JBSVWQ010000171.1:0-12340 GCF_054071215.1 Pseudomonas sp. SDO5522_S412
GCGGCCCCAACCAGGCAGTTGCAACCTTTCAGAAAGATCGCGGTGATTGGCAGAAGGGCTGCTGCGCAGCCCAGCGGGAGCAAGCTCCCTCGCCACATCAAGCTGATGTGCCACAGTGTCAGTGACCGCCGGCGCAGGTCGGCGAGGCCGGGGCTGCGTCGATTTTCGCCCATTCTTCAGGCGTGTAGGTATGCAGCGCCAACGCATGGAATTCGCTCATCAGGTCACCCAACGTGGCATAGACCTTCTGGTGGCGCTTGACGCGGTTGAGGCCCTCGAACTGCTGGCTGACCAGCACGGCCTTGAAGTGGGTCTGCAACCCACGGCTGTGCATATGGCTTTCATCCAGCACGCTCAAGTGTTCCGGGCTCAGGGCGACGAGTGCCGATTCGATACGCTGTTGCATGGTCATTCCTGTTTACTTCTTCTTGGCCGGGGCCGGGGCTTTTGGCGTCAGCTCGTTGGTCATGTCTTCCAGCAGCTTGTTCACCACAGGTACCGCGCTTTCCAGCTTGGCCTGGGTCATCTGGGCCGATTGCTGGGTCAGCTGGGGCATTTTCTCCAGAACTTTCTTGCCCAGTGGCGACTGGTAGAACGCAACCAGGTCCTTGAGCTCGGATTCGCTGAAGTTGTCGGTGTAGAGCTTGATCATGTCCGGCTTGAGCTTGTTCCAGCCGATGGCCTGGTCCAGGGCGGTGTTGGCCTTGGCCTGGTAGGTGTCCAGGACGGTTTGCTTGGAAGCAGGCGCCTTGGTCTGCTCGAAACGCTGGGCGAACATTTGTTGCACTTGCATGTACACCGGGGTACCCAGCTTGTCGGCATGGGCCAGGGTAAGGAAGGCTTCGGCACTGGCGTTGTGGCTGGCGGTATCGGCAAAAACCTGGCCGCTGGCACATACCAGAGCAACCGCGGTACAGATGGCACGAAGACGAGTCATCGAGTTTCCTTTTCTAGCAGGCGAGGTAAGACCCCAAGGGCGCCCATTCTGCGCCTAAAAAACGCCGCGGCTCAACCCCACGCCTTGTGGGGCCTGGTTTTGCGGGGCTTAATCCGATGAAAAGTCTTTTAAGGGAACCCCACCGGGCGATCAGGGCCTAAACTGCGCAAACGAACCTGAAGGAGTGTGCCCGATGAGCCGTATCGAAACCGACAGCCTGGGAGAAGTGCAAGTCCCGGATGACGCTTACTGGGGCGCGCAGACCCAACGCTCGCTGGTGAACTTCGCCATCGGCGACCAACGCATGCCCCTGGCTGTGTTGCACGCCCTGGCCCTGATCAAGAAGGCTGCGGCCCGGGTCAACGACCGCAATGGCGACCTGCCCGCCGACATCGCCCGGCTGATCGAACAGGCCGCTGACGAAGTGCTCGCAGGCGAACACGACGACCAGTTTCCCCTGGTGGTGTGGCAGACCGGCAGCGGCACCCAGAGCAACATGAACGCCAACGAAGTGATCGCCGGCCGTGCCAACGAGCTGGCGGGCAAGCCCCGTGGCGGCAAGAGCCCGGTGCATCCCAACGACCACGTCAACCGTTCCCAGAGCTCCAACGACTGCTTCCCCACCGCCATGAGCATCGCCGCCGTGCAGGCCGTCACCGAGAAGCTGTTGCCGGCGATCCGTGAACTGTCTGGTGGTTTGGCAGAGTTGTCGGCGCGCCACATGAAGCTGGTGAAAACCGGCCGCACCCACATGATGGATGCGACGCCCATCACCTTCGGCCAGGAAGTCTCGGCCTTTATAGCGCAACTCGACTACGCCGAACGCGCGATCCGCAGCGCCCTGCCCGCCGTGTGTGAACTGGCCCAGGGTGGTACTGCCGTCGGCACCGGGCTCAATTCACCCCACGGTTTTGGCGAGGCGATTGCCTCGGAATTGGCCGCGCTGTCGGGCCTGCCGTTTGTCACCGCACCGAACAAATTCGCCGCGCTGTCGGGCCATGAGCCGTTGACCACCCTGCACGGCGCGTTGAAGACCCTGGCCGTGGCCCTGATGAAAATCGCCAACGACCTGCGCCTGCTGGGCTCCGGCCCGCGTGCCGGGCTGGCGGAAGTCAAGTTGCCGGCGAATGAACCGGGCAGCTCGATCATGCCCGGCAAGGTCAACCCGACCCAGTGCGAAGCGCTGTCGATGCTGGCCTGCCAGGTGCTGGGCAATGACGTGACCATTGGCTTCGCCGCCAGCCAGGGCCACTTGCAGTTGAACGTGTACAAGCCGGTGATCATCCACAACCTGCTGGAATCGATCCGCCTGCTGGCCGACGGTTGCAGCAACTTCCAGGAGCACTGCATCGCCGGCCTGGAACCCGACGCCGAGCAAATGGCCGCGCACCTTGAGCGTGGCCTGATGCTGGTGACTGCGCTGAACCCGCACATCGGCTACGACAAGTCCGCCGAGATTGCCAAGAAGGCCTATGCCGAAGGGCTGACCCTACGGGAAGCGGCGCTGAAGCTGGGCTATCTCACGGACGAAGAGTTCGACCAGTGGGTGCGTCCGGAAAACATGCTGGAAGCCGGTCATTAAGACGCCAATCGTGCACGCCGGGCCCTGAGCCCGGCGAACAGCGACGGCGCCAACGCCACGGTCGCAGACCCCAGCACCACCAACACGGCACCGCCGTAGCCGAGGGCATTGATGTCTTCGGCGTGCACATACTCGGGCCACATCCAGGCGGCCAGCGCTACCGCGACGAAGGTCACCAATGGCGTCAGCGCCAGGGTGGCGCTGACGCGCGAGGCTTCCCAGTGGGCCAGGGCTTCAGCGAATGCGCCGTAGGCAATCAGCGTATTGAAACAGCAGGCCAGCAGCAGCCAGCCTTGCAGCGGGCTCAGTTGCAGCGCTTCCATCGGGTGCGCCCATGGCGTCAGCAAGAGCGCGCAGGACAGGTAGATCACCATCATCACCTGCAACGAATTCCATACCGTCAGCAACTGCTTCTGGCCCAGGGCGTAGAAGGTCCAGATGGTGGTGGCCAAGAGAATCGTCAGCACCCCGGCGGTGTAGCTGCCCAGGGAGGTCAACAACTCGGTCAGGCGCTGGTTGAAGAACAGGCCGAAGCCGATGATCAGCACCAGCAGGCCCATGCCCTGCCCGAGGCTGAAGCGTTCCTTGAACACGAAGACGCTGGCGATCATCAGGAAGATCGGGCCCACCTGTACCACCAGTTGCGCAGTGCCGGGGCTCAGCAGTTTGAGGCCGACCAGGTAGAGCACGTAGTTGCCCATCAGGCCGCACACGGCGATTGCTACCAGCCAGCCACCTTTTGGTCCGAGGGAACGCCAGCTGGGCAGGCGCCTTACGGCGGCGAGATAGATAAACAGACAACTGCCGGAGACGACCAGGCGAAACCAGGTGACGGTGACGGGGTCCATCACCTGCAAGACCTGTTTGAGTTTGATCGGCAGAATGCCCCAGAGCAGCGCGGTCAGCAGGGCCAGGGATAAACCGTAGACCCAACGGCCCGATGAGATGTGCATGAGTGCCCCGAATGCCTGAGGTGGAGGAGGTGCATTCTAGGGGGATGTGAACGGATTGGGATACGGTGCTGATCAAATGTGGGAGCGGGCTTGCTCGCGAAGGCGGTCTATCAGCCAACATTTTCATCGACTGCCCCGCCGCATTCGCGAGCAAGTCGAATCGTCGCACCGCCACTCCCACACTGAGTCAGCGTACGGCTTCGAACAAGCCGGTGGCACCCATGCCGCCGCCCACACACATAGTGACAATGCCGTAACGCAACTTGCGCCGCTGCAACTCACGCACCAGATGCCCCACCTGCCGCGACCCCGTCATCCCAAACGGATGCCCGATGGAAATCGACCCACCGTTGACGTTGTACTTGGCGTTATCAATTTCCAGCCGATTACGCGCATAAAGGCACTGCGAGGCAAACGCCTCATTCAACTCCCACAAATCAATATCCGCCACTGCCAGCCCACGGGCCTTGAGCAACTTGGGTACCGAAAACACCGGCCCGATCCCCATCTCATCCGGCTCACACCCCGCCACCGTAAACCCGCGAAAAAACGCCTTGGGCTTAAGCCCCAGTTCCAGCGCTTTTTCCAGGCTCATCACCAGTGTCATGGAAGCCCCATCAGACAACTGCGAGGAATTCCCCGCCGTCACCGACCCATCCTCCGCAAACACCGGCTTCAATCCCGCAAGACTGGCCAAGGTAGTATCCGGACGATTGCAATCATCCCGATCCACCACCCCCTCCAACACCTGCACCGCGCCAGTGTTCTTGTCCTCAACCTTGTACTTCACCGCCATCGGCACGATTTCATCATCGAACAACCCGTCAGCCTGGGCCTGAGCCGTACGCTGCTGGCTTTGCAGCGCATACAGATCCTGCTCTTCACGACTGACGTGATACCGCCGCGCAACGATTTCCGCCGTCTGCCCCATGGGAAAGTAAATGCCCGGCACCTGCTCCTTGAGCAACGGATTGATCAGGTTATCGGTGTTGACGCTCTTCATGGTCAGGCTGATGGACTCGACCCCACCGGCCACGATGATCTCGCTGCAACCGGAAGCAATCTGGTTGGCGGCGATCGCAATCGCTTGCAACCCCGAGGAACAGAAACGGTTGAGGGTCATGCCCGCCGTACCGGTACCCAGTTGCGACAACACCGCCACATTGCGGCCGATGTTGTAGCCCTGGGCACCTTCGTTGGAACCGGCGCCGACGATGCAGTCCTCGACCGTGGCCGGGTCGATGCCATTGCGGGTCAGCAACGCGTTCACGCAATGGGCAGCCATGTCATCGGGACGGGTCTGGTTGAACTTGCCGCGAAAGGACTTGGCCAGGCCGGTTCGCACGCTGTCGACGATCACTACTTCACGCATGGGCTACCTCAATTGTTGTGGTTGTTGAGAGATGGATCGAGCATAGATCCCGCCCTCTTCAACCGCGACAATCATTCACCCCGCGTATGCAAAAGCATGGCGTTACTTCTTCTTGTCCTTCTTGTCATGCTTGTCGGACTTGTCGAACGCTTCCTCCAGCGCCCGGTTGATGGTGCGCAGTACCTTCACCCGCGCCCAGCGCTTGTCGTTGGCTTCAACCAGCGTCCACGGCGCAATCTCGGTGCTGGTGCGGTCCACCATGTCACCCACCGCCGCCCGGTAGTCGTCCCACTTCTCGCGGTTACGCCAATCGTCCTCGGTGATCTTGAAGCGTTTGAACGGGATTTCCTCGCGGGCCTGGAACCGCTCCAGCTGCGTCTGCTTGTCGATCGCCAGCCAGAACTTGACCACGATCACCCCGGCGTCGCGCAGTTGCTCTTCGAAGTCGTTGATCTCGCCGTAGGCGCGCATCCAGTCCGTCGGCGTGCAGAAGCCTTCGATGCGTTCCACCAACACCCGGCCATACCAGGAGCGGTCGAACACGGTGAACATGCCCCGCGCCGGAATCTTCTGCCAGAAACGCCACAGGTAAGGCTGGGCGCGCTCGTCTTCACTGGGCGCGGCAATCGGCACGATGTGGTACTGCCGGGGATCGAGGGCTGCCGCCACACGCCGGATGGCCCCACCCTTGCCCGCCGCGTCGTTGCCTTCAAACACCGTCACCAACGCGTGCTTGCGCATGCGTTTGTCGCGCATCAGCCCGGAGAACCGTGCCTGCTCGGTAATCAGTTGTTCTTCGTAATCGTCCTTTTCAAGGCTCAGGCTCATGTCCAGGCTGTTCAGCAGGCTCATCTGGTCAACCGCCGATGGCAGCGGCGCCGGGTTCATGCCGCTGGCTTTACCCTTGGGCACTTTCAAGGCGTTTTGCAGGCCTTCGAGCAGGATCTTGCCGACGGTCAGCCCGCGGTAGTGCGCATCGACACCCTCGATCACATACCAAGGCGCATAGTCACGGCTGGTGCGGCGCAGGATCCGCTCACCAAAATGCACAAACTTGTCGTAGGTCTTGGACTGCTGCCAGTCCAGCGGGCTGATGCGCCAGCTGTGCAGCGGGTCGTCCTGCAAGGCTTTGAGCCGGGATTTCATTTGCTTCTTGGAGAGGTGGAACCAGAACTTGAAGATCAGCGCACCTTCATCACACAGCATCTTTTCCAGGCGCTCGGCCCCGGCGATGGCCTGGTCCAGCCGCGCGTCCTTGATCTCGCCATGGACGCGACTCTGCAGCATCTGGCTGTACCAGTTACCAAAAAAGATCCCCATGCGGCCTTTCGCCGGAAGCTGGCGCCAGTAGCGCCAGGCCGGTGGGCGGGCCAGTTCTTCGTCGGTCTGCTGGTCGAAGGTGCGCACCTCGATCAGGCGCGGGTCCATCCATTCATTCAGCAATTTGACGGTTTCACCCTTGCCCGCACCTTCGATGCCATTGATCAGGATGATCACCGGGAAGCGCTTCTGCTGTTGCAGTTCGTACTGCACTTCCAGCAAGGCTTCACGCAGGGCCGGCACTTCGGCGTCGTAGGTGTCTTTGTCGATGGCGTGACCGATTTCGGCAGATTCGAACATGGGCGGCTCCGTTCCAGAAGTGATCAAGACTAGCGGATTGGGCAACAACACGTGGCAGGAAATTCCACAGCGGCTTGCCATGGATCAATGACAACCCTGTTGATCAGCTAGAATGGCCGCCTTGCCTTTGCCGAGCCGCTCATGAACCCCGTATCCCACGCCCAGCTTGACTGGGATGACCAAGGTCGCCCGCACTCGCGGGTCTTCGATGACGTGTACTTCTCCGACAAGTCGGGCCTTGAAGAAACCCGCTACGTATTCCTCGAACAGAACCGTCTGCAGGAACGTTTTGCGGCGCTGCCGGTGGGCGGGCGACTGGTGATCGGTGAGACGGGCTTCGGCACCGGCCTGAATTTCCTGTGCGCCTGGCAGTTGTTCGAACAACACGCGGTGGCGGGCGCACGCCTGCATTTTGTCAGCGTGGAAAAGTACCCGCTGAGCCACGCCGACCTGCAGCGCGCCCTCGCCCTCTGGCCGGAACTGGCACCGTTCGCCGAGCAGCTGTTGGCGCAATACATCGCGATTCACCAAGGCTTCCAGCGGCTGGTACTGGATAACGGTCGAGTCACCCTGACGTTGCTGATCGGCGACGCCCTGGAGCAATTGCCGCAACTGGACGCACAGGTCGACGCCTGGTTCCTCGACGGTTTCGCCCCGGCCAAGAACCCCGACATGTGGACTGCCGAGCTGTTCGCCGAACTGGCGCGGCTGGCGGCGCCGGGCTCGACCATCAGCACCTTTACCAGCACCGGTTGGGTACGGCGGTTGATCAACGCCGCCGGGTTCAAGATGAAGCGCACCCCCGGCATCGGCCACAAGTGGGAAATCCTGCGGGGTGAGTTTCTCGGCTGGCCCGCTGAAACGCCTGCGCCTGCCGCGGCAAAACCCTGGTTTGCGCGCCCACCTGCGGTTTCCGGTGAACGCCATGCACTGGTCATCGGTGGTGGCCTGGCCGGTTGCGCCACGGCGGCCAGCCTGGCGGCACGCGGCTGGCGCGTCAGTTTGCTGGAACGCCACGCAGCGCTCGCGCAGGAAGCCTCCGGCAACCCGCAAGGGGTGTTGTACCTCAAGCTTTCCGCCCATGGCACGGCACTTTCGCAGTTGATTCTCAGCGGTTTCGGCCACACCCGGCGCCTGCTGGAACACCTGCAACGTGGCGTGGACTGGGATGGCTGCGGCGTGCTGCAACTGGCCTTCAACGCCAAGGAAGCCGAGCGCCAGGCACAACTGGCCGGCGCTTTTGCCCCAGACCTGTTGCACCTGCTGGATAAAGAGCAGGCACAGGCGTGCGCCGGGATAACGCTGGAGCAAGGTGGGTTGTTCTTCCCCGAGGGCGGCTGGGTTCACCCGCCGGCGCTGTGCGAATGGCAAGCCAGGCACCCGCTGATCGAAGTGCTCCAGCACCACGACGCCCTTGAGCTCAAGCAGGTCGACGGTCAGTGGCAGGCGTTGCAGGGCGATACGGTTCTGGCTCAAGCCAGTGTGGTCGTGCTGGCCGGCGCCGCCGAGATCAAGCGGTTTTCCTTCAGCGCTGACTTGCCCCTCAAGCGCATCCGCGGGCAAATCACTCGCCTGCCGCAAACGGCGCAAAGCCAGGCGTTGGCCACGGTGGTGTGCGCCGAGGGCTACGTCGCCCCGCCACGCCTGGGCGAGCACACCCTCGGTGCCAGCTTCGACTTCAAGAGCGATGACCTTACGCCCACGGTGGCCGAGCACGCGGGCAATCTGGAGATGCTGCGGGAAATCTCCCTCGATTTGCTGCAACGCCTGGGCGCCGACAGCCTGGCACCCGAACAGCTTGAAGGCCGCGCCGCCTTCCGTTGCACCAGCCCGGACTACCTGCCGATCGTCGGGCCGCTGGCGCAGCGAGAGACGTTTGATCACACCTACGCCGCCCTCGGCAAAGACGCCCGGCAGGTCCCTGATGCGCCGTGCCCGTGGTTGCACGGCGTGTATATCAACAGTGGCCATGGCTCACGGGGGCTGGTCACCGCGCCACTCTGCGCAGAGCTGCTGGCCGCCTGGCTCGACAGTGAGCCCCTGCCGCTGCCGCGCAGTGTCAGCGAAGCCTGTCACCCCAATCGGTTCGCGCTGCGTGCCCTGATCCGCGGTACCCCAGGCAAATCCTGAAGGCCTTGACGGGCTCGCAGCCCGTCAAGGCTCTTTGCCTTATAACGTATTGTTCTAAAACTCCCACAATGTACCCGGGTCAGTCTCTGGGTACCCGCCGTTTTGGCGGGCTGCATTTCTATCCCTCCCCAACGGAAAAACCGGTAAGGAATTTATGTGCGGATTAGCTGGAGAGTTACGTTTCGATCACCAACCTGCCGACCTGGCAGCGGTGGAACGAATCACCCATCACTTGGCGCCACGCGGTCCTGACGCGTGGGGCTTTCATGCCCAGGGGCCGATTGCCCTGGGCCATCGACGCCTGAAAATCATGGACCTGTCGGATGGCTCCGCCCAACCGATGGTCGACGCCCAGCTGGGCCTGTCCCTGGCGTTCAACGGCGCGATCTATAACTTCCCGGAATTGCGTGAAGAGCTGGAAGCCCTGGGCTACGCCTTCTATTCCGGTGGTGACACCGAAGTGCTGCTCAAGGGCTACCACGCCTGGGGCGAAGCCCTGCTGCCCAAGCTCAACGGGATGTTCGCCTTCGCCATCTGGGAGCGCGATGCCCAGCGCCTGTTCATCGCCCGTGACCGCCTCGGCGTGAAGCCGCTGTACCTGTCGCGCACCGGCCAGCGCCTGCGTTTTGCCTCGGCCCTGCCGGCGCTGCTCAAGGGTGGCGATATCAACCCGATCCTCGATCCGGTGGCGCTCAATCACTACCTGAACTTCCACGCCGTGGTGCCGGCGCCGCGCACCCTGCTGGCGGGCATTGAAAAGCTGCCGCCCGCCTCCTGGATGCGCATCGACGCCGATGGCAAGACTGAACAGAAAACCTGGTGGACCCTGCCCTACGGCCCCCACGCCGATGAAGCCAACCTGACCCTGGAAGACTGGACCGACCGCGTGCTCGACAGCACCCGCGAAGCCGTGGCGATTCGTCAGCGGGCGGCGGTGGATGTGGGCGTGCTGCTTTCCGGCGGTGTCGATTCCAGCATGCTGGTGGGCCTGTTGCGGGAAGTCGGCGTGCAGGACCTGTCGACCTTCTCCATCGGTTTTGAAGACGCTGGCGGCGAGCGCGGCGACGAATTCCAGTATTCGGACTTGATCGCCAAGCATTACGGCACCCGTCACCACCAACTGCGTATCGCCGAAAGCGAAATCATCGAGCAATTGCCGGCGGCGTTCCGTGCCATGAGCGAGCCGATGGTCAGCCATGACTGCATTGCCTTCTACCTGCTGTCCCGGGAAGTGGCCAAGCATTGCAAGGTGGTGCAAAGCGGCCAGGGCGCCGATGAACTGTTCGCCGGTTACCACTGGTACCCGCAGGTGGATGGCGCAAGCGACCCGTACGCGGCCTACCGCGACGCATTCTTCGACCGCAGCTACGACGACTATGCCGCTACCGTCGCGCCGAAATGGTTGACCGCGAATGACGCCGCCGGTGACTTCGTGCGCGAACATTTCGCCCAGCCCGGCGCCGATGCGGCGGTGGACAAAGCCCTGCGCCTGGACAGCACCGTGATGCTGGTGGATGACCCGGTCAAGCGCGTCGACAACATGACCATGGCCTGGGGCCTGGAAGCGCGCACGCCGTTTCTCGACTATCGCCTGGTAGAACTGTCGGCCCGCGTGCCGGGCAAATTCAAACTGCCGGACGGCGGCAAGCAAGTGCTCAAGGAAGCGGCGCGCCGGGTGATCCCGAGCGAGGTCATCGACCGTAAGAAAGGCTACTTCCCGGTGCCCGGCCTCAAGCATTTGCAGGGTGACACCTTGAACTGGGTGCGTGAGCTGCTGCTGGACCCAAGCCAGGACCGCGGCCTGTTCAACCCGGCCATGCTCGACCGCCTGCTCACCGATCCCCAAGGCCAACTGACCCCGTTGCGCGGCTCCAAGCTGTGGCAACTGGCGGCGCTGAACCTGTGGCTCAGCGAACAAGGAATCTGATTCATGAAACCTCATGCCACGGCTTACAGCCAACGCTTGCTGCGAGGCCAGGCGCCCTCCTACGAGCGCCTGCAAGCCCGCTTCGCCGAAGACGGCAGCGAACTGGACCCCACGCCGATTGCCGTGCATTGCGGTTGGGGCCGGCTGTTGATCGGCCACACCTTCCCGGACCCGGCGAGCCTGGCCCTGGAGTTGCTCAACGAGCAGCCCGGCGAGCGGGATATCGCGCTGTATGTGGCGGCGCCGCAGCAGATCCTCGGGATTGATCCCCAGCAGTTGTTTCTCGACCCGTCCGATACCCTGCGCCTGTGGTTCACCGACTATCGTCCGGCGACCCGGGTGTTTCGCGGGTTCCGGATTCGCCGGGTACAAACCGAGGCGGACTGGCAGGCGGTGAACCAGCTGTACCAGGGGCGCGGCATGTTGCCGGTGGACCCGGCGCTGCTCACGCCACGCCATCAAGGCGGCCCGGTGTATTGGCTCGCCGAGGACGAAGACAGCGGCGCGGTGATCGGCAGCGTGATGGGCCTGAACCACCAGAAGGCCTTTCACGATCCGGAGAACGGCTGCAGCCTCTGGTGCCTGGCGGTCGACCCGCAATGTACCCGCCCCGGGGTGGGTGAAGTGCTGGTACGCCACTTGATCGAACACTTCATGAGCCGCGGCCTGAGCTACCTCGACCTGTCGGTGCTGCACGACAACCGCCAGGCGAAAAGTCTCTACGCCAAGCTTGGCTTTCGCGCGCTGACCACCTTCGCCATCAAGCGCAAGAACGGGATCAACCAGCCGCTGTTCCTCGGCCCTGGCCCGCAGGCGGAGTTCAATCCCTATGCGCGGATCATTGTCGAGGAAGCCCATCGGCGCGGGATTGACGTGCAGGTGGACGATGCCGATGCCGGCTTGTTTACCCTGAGCCACGGTGGCCGCCGGGTGCGCTGCCGCGAATCCCTCAGCGACCTGACCAGCGCCATCAGCATGACGTTGTGCCAGGACAAGAGCCTGACCCACAAGGTGTTCAAGGCCGCAGGCCTGAACCTTCCGGCCCAGCAATTGGCCGGCAGTGCCGACGACAACCTGGAGTTTCTCGACGAGCACCAGCGCATTGTGGTCAAGCCGCTGGATGGTGAACAGGGCCAGGGCGTGGCGGTGGATTTGCAGACCATTGAAGACGTGCAAAAAGCCATTGAAGCGGCCCGCCAGTTCGACTCGCGCGTACTGCTGGAAAGCTTCCACGAAGGCCTCGACCTGCGCATTCTGGTGATCGGTTTCGAAGTGGTCGCCGCCGCGATTCGCCGCCCGGCGGAAGTCACCGGCGATGGCCAGCACTCTATTGGCGCGTTGATCGAGGCTCAGAGTCGTCGGCGCCAGGCCGCCACCGATGGCGAAAGCAAAATCCCCCAGGACGCTGAAACCCAGCGCACCCTGAAGGCCGCCGGCTACGACTACAACAGCATCCTGCCCCGTGGCGAACGCCTGGCGGTGCGGCGTACCGCCAACCTGCACACCGGCGGTTGCCTGGAAGACGTCACCGCCATCCTCCACCCGACCCTGGTGGACGCCGCCGTGCGCGCCGCCCGTGCCCTCGACATTCCCATGGTGGGCCTGGACCTGATGGTGCCGGCCGCCGACCAACCGGACTACGTGTTTATCGAAGCCAACGAACGGGCCGGGCTGGCCAACCATGAACCGCAGCCGACAACTGAAAAGTTCGTGGACCTGTTGTTTCCCCATAGCCAACCGACGGCTTGAGAAAGGTGTTGCCTTGACTGGCGCTTTCGCGAGCAAGCCCGCTCCCACATGGGAATGCATTCCAAATTTT
>NZ_JBSVWQ010000172.1:0-12319 GCF_054071215.1 Pseudomonas sp. SDO5522_S412
AGCACATGGATTGACTGACACACCGCCTTCGCGAGCAAGCCCGCTCCCACATTTGATCTTCGTCGTCTTATAGAGCGGTGTTCAGGCCGGTAAGCAGGTGCACCACCCCGCCCGCCAACACCATCACGCCCGGCACGCCTGCCGCCTTGAGCGCCTGCGCATCCAACCGCCCCGCATCCTGCAACTGCACCCGCACCCGGGTCAGTGCTACCCGCTGCTGCGACTTGAGATTCTCCGCGCCTCCCAGCGCATTCAGCACTGCCGGGGCCAACAGTGTTTCGCTCACTGGAGCTGCCTGCGGCGTTTCAAGCACCAGATCCGGCGTCAGGGCCTTCCAGAACGCCCGCTGAAATTTCTCGAACATGTCAGTTCTCCACAACCAATGAGGTTTCAACGGTAGCCGCGTGGTACAGGCGCAACGCCTCGCGAACCTGCGACGCTTCTTCCAGGCCCAGCACCTGGCGGGCGATGGATTGGCAATCCGCCAGGTCCAGCTCGCGCACGGTAGCCTTGATGGTCGGGATCAGCGGCACGCTGACCGACAACTCATCCACCCCCAGCCCGATCAGCACCGGCACCGCCAGCGCTTCAGACGCCAACGCCCCACACACGCCGACCCACTTGCCATGGGCATGGGCCGCCTTGACGGTGGCGGCGATCAGGCGCAGCACCGCCGGGTGAAAGCTGTCGGCCTGGCTGGCGAGGCGCGGGTGATCGCGGTCCATGGCCAGGGTGTATTGGGTCAGGTCGTTGGTGCCGATGGAGAAGAAATCCACCTCCGGCGCAAACAGATCGGCCATCAATGCCGCCGATGGCACTTCGATCATGATTCCCAGCTTCGGCAGTTCCGTCAGCCCCAGGGCCAGCGCTTCCTCTTCAAGAATCTGCCGCGCCAGGCGCAGCTCCGAGAGCAGGCTGACCATCGGCAACATGATGTGCAAACGGGCGAAACCGGCACTGGCGAGAATTGCACGGAATTGTTCACGCAACAGTTCCGGGCGCTCCAGGCACAGGCGAATCCCGCGCAGGCCAAGGAACGGGTTGGTCTCGCTGTCCATCGGCACATAGGCCAACGGCTTGTCGCCACCAACGTCGAGGGTGCGCACCACCAGATTGCGCTGCGGGCCCAATGCACGGGCGATGGCGCTGTAGGTGCCCGCCTGCTCCTCGGGGCTCGGCGCGCGGTTGCGGTCCAGGTAGAGGAACTCGGAACGCAGCAAACCAACGCCTTCGCCCCCCAGGGACAATGCCTGCTCCACCTCCTGCAACGATGCGACGTTGGCCGTCACTTCGACGTGATGACCGTCGCGGGTCGTAGCGGGCAACGACGCCTGCTCCACTTCCCGCTGGCGGCGCAGCACTTGTTGTTGGCGGCTGGCTTGCAAGTGTTCGATCTCGGCCAGGTCCGGGTCCAGGTGCAACTCGCCCTTGTCGGCATCCAGCAGCACTTGCTTGCCGTTGGCCAGTTCCAGCACCTGCGCCGGCACCCCGCAGATGGCCGGCAAGCCAAGGGCGCGGGCGAGAATGGCGACGTGGCTGGTAGCGCCGCCGCCCACCGTCACAAAACCCAGCACCTTGCGCGTATCGAGGCTGGCGGTTTGCGAGGGGGTCAGTTGTTCGGCAATCAGGATTGCCTGCTCCGGCAAATCCCAGGCGCTGTCCTGAACCCCGAGGATCAATTTCAGCACCCGCTGGCCAACGTCTGCCAGGTCGGCAGCGCGCTCGGCAAGCAAGGCGTTGCCCAGGCCCTGGAAGAGCGTGGCGGTGGCCTCGGTGGCGCTGTTCCAGGCGAAGGCCGCGCTCTTGCCCTGGTCCAGCAGGTCGCGGGTTTGTTCCAGCAGGGCCGGATCGTCCAGCAACTCCTGATGGGCGCGGAAGATCTCGGACTGGGCAGTGCCGACGGCCTTTTCCTGCAGGGCTTCCAGCGCCTGATTGGCGTTGTTCAGGGCATGGGTCAGGGCCGCACGTTCCAGCGCTTCACCTTTGCCGGTCTCTACGAACGTCAGTGCCGGCTCCTTGACCTGCACCACTTGGCCAAACGCCGAACCGGGCGAGGCGCACACGCCGCGCAGCAAGGTCGCCGATGAATCAGGCGCCACGGGTGCAGCGCCAGGTTGAGGAGCCGCGACGGTTTCACCGCAGCCTTCGGCCAGCAAGGTCACCAGCGCCTGGATCGCCGCTTCGGCATCCTCGCCAGCCGCGCTGACTTGCAAGGTGTCACCCTGCACCGTTTGCAATGCCATGATCCGTACCAGCGACTTGGCGTTGGCGCTCTCGGTTTGCTTGTGCAGGTAAATACTCGCCTTGAAGCCTTTGGCCGCCTGCGCCAGCACCGCCGCCGGGCGCGCATGCAGGCCGTTGGCGTTGGGCAAGGTCAGTGGCCTGGAGAACAGGGCGTCACCCTCCTCGTCTTTCACCTCGTCGGCAACGGCTTGCGGCGTGACTCGCAGCAGTGGCTGCCCCACGTCTACCAGGCCCTGCTCGGGCGTCAGCAGCTTGAAGGGCTCGCCACTGACCACCAGCATCAGGGTCAGCAAACTACGGGCATTGAGCGCCACGTAGTCGGCATCGAATTCAATCAGCGGTTGCCCGGCTTCCACCCGCTGGCCTTCCTCGACCAATCGGGTGAAACCCTTGCCCGCCAGGTTCACGGTGTCCAGGCCGATGTGCATCAGCACCTGGACGCCGTTGTCATCGGTGATGCTCACCGCATGACCACTGTCCTGGATATTGCTGATCACCCCGGCCAGTGGCGCGCAGAGGATCTGCGAGGTCGGATCGATGCACAGGCCATCGCCGATCAGGCGACTGGAGAACACCGGATCAGGCACCTGGTCCAGGGCGAGCAGCACCCCGGACAATGGCGCCAGCAATTCCAGGGATTGGGTTGAGGTCATGACTTCACCTGCTGTTTGGTTCTGTAAAAATCATTGGGCATCGACGGCTTATTTCCACCAGTACTCAACCTGCACACCAAAGTTGGAGCCATGCAACGCCGAGCCATAACTGCCGGTGTCGGACAACGCCGAACCTGCCGCCAGTTCATTGGCCGCACGCTTGGCCGCTTCGTTCCAGGTCGCGTAGGTGTAATACAAGCGCACTTCCGGTCGTGCCCAGAAATCCGGGCCTTTGGGCGACCAGGTCGGGGCGAACGTAAATTTGCTCAGCTTGCGCGTGCCACCGGTAGCCTCGACCTGATCATGACCGAGTTCGGTGACCAGCTTGAACTGTTCGGAAATCGCATAGGCCGGGCGCACGCCCAGCGACATCCAGGTCTGATCCTGGCTGCCCGGGCGAATATCCTTCTGGTACACGGCCTCGATCTGCCCGCCAAACCGTGGCGTCACTTGCCAGTCGAAGAACTCCACTGCGCGGTAGCTCTTGCTGCTTTTATCAAGGAACGTATCGCCGGTATAACCGAGGCCGGTGCCGGGGCCTTCGCCGTACTGCAGGGCAAATTTGTTGCGCCCGCCGAGGAAGGGTTTCTGCACATGCTGGGCGGTAATGGCCCAGCCGCTGTTGGTGTCACGGCCACCGGCTTTTTCGATGTAGCTCAAGCCCAGTTCCAGCTCGCCGCCGGGGTTGGTCTTGAACCCGGCCACGTTAAAGTCGTGACGGGTGGCGTATTCCTTCTGGTACAGGTTGTCCTTGCGGGAAAGTGCGTAGCTGTATTTCAGGTCGCCGATTTTCACGTCCTCGATACCGCCACCCGTGGCGCTCTGGTTCCAGTAGTAGAAGTCGGAGATATGGATATCGTTTCGTTTGTAGTAGCGCCGGCCGGCCCACAGCGAACCGCCGTTGAGGCTGGGGATGTTCGACCACTGCGCGTACATCTGCGGCATGCGTGCCGAGCCGTTGTCTTCGCCCTGGAACTTCAGCGCCCGGTCGTACTTGTTGTACAGCGAAGCCATGGCGTCGACGCTGAACACCGAGCCGTCGTCGAGGGTCAGCAGGTCCTGGCGCAATTCGAGTTCGGCGTACTGCTCGCACTCGTTGCCCAGGCGGTATTTGGATTGTGCACCCGGCAACTGGAAGCACTGCTGCTTGCCACTGCCGGTTGAAGTCCCCGCACCGCTACGCAAGTAGCCGGCAAATTCCAACGCCTGGGCTGCCATCGGCAAGGTCAGGCAGGATGCAACGAGGCCCAGCTTTATTGTTGTTTTCATGAAGCACTCCGATATTTTTATTATGTTTTTTTAAGCGCCCCGGCTCTCCCACGCCGGGGGTAAAGCGGGTCTCAGTCCTTGAGATGCAGCACAAACGATTCATACGGGCGCAGCGAGACCTGGCTCGAGCGCTGTGGGCAGTCGTCGTAGTTGCTGATCAGCAGGCGTTGCTCACTCGCCGCCGTCAGCAGGCCATCGGGCAGTTCGATCTGGCATGGCGTGCCGTAGAAGTTGTTCAGCACCAGCAGGCGTTCGCCGTGGCCTTCGCGCAGGTACGCCCAGACCTGGGTGTGCTGTGGCAGCAGTTGGCGGTAAACGCCTTCCTGAATCAGCGGCTCATGCCGACGCAGCTTGATCAGCGCACGGTAGTGATGCAGTACCGATTGCGGGTCATCCAGCTCGCTTTGCACGTTGATCTGCGCCGCGTTGGCCGGGATGCCGATCCACGGTTCGCCGCGACTGAAGCCAGCGTTTTGCTCGGCATTCCATTGCATCGGTGTGCGGCTGTTATCGCGGGACTTCTGCATGATCGCCGCCATGCTCGATGCCTCGGACTCACCGGCCTCACGCTTGAGCCGATAGATGTTCAGCGTCTCGACATCCCGGTATTGGTCGATGGTGTCGAAGCCCGGATTGGTCATGCCCAACTCTTCGCCCTGGTACACGAAAGGCGTGCCCTGGAGGAAGTGCAGCGCAGTGGCGAGCATCTTCGCCGAGACCACGCGGTGCTCGCCGTCGTCACCAAAACGCGAGACCACCCGCGGCTGGTCGTGGTTACACCAGAACAGCGCATTCCAGCCGCCACCGGCCTGCATGCCGAGTTGCCAGTCGGACAGAATCTGCTTGAGTTGCAGGAAGTCGAAGTCGGCCGCGACCCACTTCTGCAGGTTCGGATAATCGACTTTCAGGTGGTGAAAGTTGAAGGTCATCGACAGCTCTTTCGACTGTGGATTCGAATAACGAATGCAGTGCTCAAGGCTGGTGGACGACATCTCGCCGACGTTGATCAGGTCATGCCCCTCGAACACTTCGCGGTGCATTTCCTTCAGGTATTCATGCACGTTCGGGCCGTCGGTGTAGAAGCGCCGACCGTCGCTGTTGTCTTCCGGAAAATCCGCCGGCTTGGAGATCAGGTTGATCACGTCCAGGCGGAAACCGCCCACGCCCTTGTCGCGCCAGAAGCGCATCAGCTTGAACACTTCGGCGCGCACCTTGGGGTTGTCCCAGTTCAGGTCGGCCTGGGTGTGGTCGAACAGGTGCAGGAAGTACTGGCCGGTCTGCGCCTCGTATTCCCAGGCCGAGCCGCCGAACTTGGACTCCCAGTTGTTCGGCTGGTCGCGCCAGATGTAGAAGTCGCGGTACGGGTTGTCGAGGCTGCTGCGGGCCTGCTGGAACCACTCGTGTTCGATGGAAGTGTGGTTGACCACGATGTCGAGCATCAGCGTGATGCCGCGCTTGGCGGCTTCGCTGATCAGCAAGTCGCAATCGGCCATGGTCCCGTAGCTCGGGTCGATGGCGTAGTAGTCACTGATGTCGTAGCCGTTGTCGCGTTGCGGCGAGCGCAGGAACGGGGTGATCCACAGGCAGTCGACGCCCAGCCACTTCAGGTAATCGAGCTTGTCCACGATGCCCAGCAGGTCACCGGTGGCGTTACCCGCGTGGCTGTGGAAGCTTTTGGGGTAGATCTGGTAGATCACCGAGTGTTGCCAGTTTTGCATGACGGGTTCCTTCAATTTGAAATGCGATCAACTGTGGGAGCTGGCTTGCCTGCGATAGCGGTAGATCAGGCGACCCGGTAGCCAGGCCGGACAATTTTCATGCTCAACACACAGGTCAAAACAAACGGCACGACAATCGCGACGACCATGCCGATGACAAAACTTGGGATGTACTGCGGGATGATCGAGATGAACCCGGGCAAGCCACCGACGCCGATGGCCGAGGCCTGCACCTTGTTCAGCGAGAGGAAAATACTGCCCAGCGCCGAGCCGGTCAGCGCCGCGTAGAACGGAAACTTGAAGCGCAGGTTGACGCCGAACATCGCCGGCTCGGTGATGCCGAAGTAGGCGGAAATCGCCGAGGTGGACGCCATGCTCTTGTCCCGCGCATTGCGGCTCATGTAGAACACGCCGAGCGCCGCGCTGCCCTGGGCCAGGTTGGACATGACGATCATCGGCCAGATAAAGGTGCCGCCCTGGGTGGAGATTAGTTGCAGGTCCACGGCGAGGAACATGTGGTGCATGCCGGTGATCACCAGCGGTGCATACAGCAGGCCGAAGATTGCGCCGCCGACCATCGGCGCCAGGTCAAACAGGGTGACCACGCCTTCGGTGATCAGGATGCCGAGGTGGCGGGTCACCGGGCCGATGATCGCCAGCGCCAGTACGCCGGTGACGACGATGGTAGTGATCGGCACCACCAGCAACTGAATGGCATTCGGCACCCGTGCCCGCAGCCATTTCTCAATCACGCTCATCACGTAGGCGGCCAGCAGGATCGGCAGGATCTGGCCCTGGTAGCCGACCTTCTCGATCTTGAACCAGCCGAAAATATCGAAGTACGGCAGGCTCTGGCCGTCGAGGCCGGCGACCGCCTTGCCGTAGTTCCAGGCGTTGAGCAGATCGGGGTGCACCAGCATCAGGCCGAGGACAATGCCGAGGATTTCACTGCCACCAAAGCGCTTGGCCGCCGACCAGCCCACCAGTGCCGGCAGGAACACGAACGAGGTGTTGGCCATCAGGTTGATCAGGCTCCACAGGCCATCCAGGTTCGGATAGGCGTCGAGCAAGGTCTTGTCCGCGATGAACATGCCCTTGGCGCCCATCAGGTTGTTCACCCCCATGAGCAAACCGGCAATGATCAGCGCCGGCAAAATCGGCATGAACACATCGGAGAACACCCGCACCAGGCGCTGCATCGGGTTTATCTTGTCGGCGCTTTTCTGTTTCACGTCCGCGATGGTCGACGCGGCGAGGCCCGTTTGCTCACGCAGGGCGGCGTAGACCTTTTCCACTTCGCCGGGGCCGATCACGATCTGGAACAGGCCGCCGGTGAAGAACGAACCCTTGACCAGGTCGACCTGGTTCAGCTCGCTGCTGTTGGCCAGGCTCGGGTCCTTGAGGGCCAGGCGCAAGCGGGTCACGCAGTGGGCAGCTTGCTCAAGGTTGTCGCTGCCGCCAAGGTTCTTGAGAATCTCGCGGGCAATATTCGGATAGTCGTGGCTCATGCTTGGTATCCACTCTGGTTTTTTTTATTGGGCGGTCATAGGCAGCACGCCGAAGCCAAAAGTACTCGTCTGTACGAGTTAAAGCAATAACTCGTATGTACGAGTTTGAAAATGATTAATTTTCTGTTTTTTGAGTCAGAAATTTCCGAGTTCTACAATGGGTTGCATGGACAAACCCCATCGCTGCCACTAAGGTTCCTGCCTTGAACGCCAACGCGGCACAGAGCCCTTCCCCATGAGTAAATACAACCAGATCTATACCGATCTGCTTGCCAGCATCACCACCGAACGCCTGCAACGCGGCACGCGCCTGCCCTCCGAAACCGAACTGATGGACGCCTACCAGGCCAGCCGTGGCACGGTACGCCGGGCGATCGAGCAATTGCAGGAGCGCGGCTTCGCGCAAAAGATCCACGGCAAGGGCACCTTCGTGTTGTCACCCAACCCCATCGAGTTCCAGCTCGGCGGTATCGTCAGCTTTCGCGAGACCCATGCCGCCCTCGGCGACGACGTCAGTACCGAAGTGGTGGAGTTCAGCCAATTCCCGCTGGAAGGCCCGTTGATGCAACACATTGAGGCCGAAGCTGGCAGCCTGATTACCCGGGTCAAACGGGTGCGGCGGATCGACGGCAAACGGGTGATCCTCGACATCAACCACTTCGTCGCCGACCTGATACCGGGGCTGGATCGGGAGATTGCCGAGCAGTCGATCTATGCGTTTATCGAACAGACCTTGCAGCTGCAGATCAGCTATGCCCAGCGCACCATCGAAGCGCTGCCACGGGGAAAGGACGATCAGACACACCTGGACCTCGAAGGTCAGAGCCATGTGATCGTGGTGAGCAACCAGACGTTTTTGCAGGATGGACGGCAGTTCGAGTACACCGAGTCGCGGCATACGCTGGATAAGTTTTACTTTTCGGATATTGCGCGGCGGTAGACAAACGCCAGAAACACAAAACCCCGGCACCAGGCCGGGGTTTTGTTATTCAGCGCTCACCTGCTACGGCAGGATCATTCCCACTCAATGGTCGCCGGCGGCTTGCTCGACACGTCATAAGTCACGCGCGAAATACCTTCAATCTCATTGATGATACGGCCGCTGACCGTCTCCAGCAGTTCGTACGGCAGGTGTGCCCAACGGGCGGTCATGAAGTCGATGGTTTCCACCGCACGCAGGGCCACAACCCAGGCGTAACGACGACCATCGCCTACGACACCAACCGACTTGACTGGCTGGAACACTACGAACGCCTGGCTGACCTTGTGGTACCAGTCGGCCTTGCGCAGTTCTTCAATGAAGATGTGGTCGGCGCGACGCAGCAGGTCGGCGTATTCCTTCTTCACTTCACCGAGGATCCGCACGCCCAGGCCCGGGCCCGGGAATGGGTGGCGGTAGACCATGTCGTACGGCAGGCCGAGTTCGAGGCCCAGACGACGGACTTCGTCCTTGAACAGTTCGCGCAGTGGTTCTACCAGCTTGAGGTTCATTTCCTCAGGCAGGCCGCCCACGTTGTGGTGGGACTTGATCACGTGGGCCTTGCCGCTCTTGGCGCCGGCCGATTCGATCACGTCCGGGTAGATGGTGCCCTGGGCGAGGTACTTGATGTTGTCCAGTTTGTTGGACTGGGCATCGAATACGTCGATGAAGGTGCGACCGATGATCTTGCGCTTCTTCTCCGGGTCGGACTCGCCGGCCAGGTTGTTCAGGAACTGATCTTCAGCGTTGGCGCGGATCACCTTGACGCCCATGTTCTCGGCGAACATGGCCATCACTTGCTCGCCTTCGTGCAAGCGCAGCAGGCCGTTGTCGACGAAGACGCAGGTCAGTTGGTCGCCGATGGCCTTGTGCAGCAGCGCCGCAACCACGGAGGAGTCAACGCCGCCGGACAGGCCCAGCAGGACGTTGTCGGTGCCGACCTGGGCACGTACGTTGGCGATGGCGTCTTCAGCGATCTTCGACGGGGTCCACAGGGCTTCGCACTGGCAGATGTCGAGGATGAAGCGCGACAGGATGCGACCGCCTTGCTTGGTGTGGGTCACTTCCGGGTGGAACTGCACGCCGTAGTAGCCGCGCTCGTCGTTGAACATGCCGGCAATCGGGCAGCTCGGGGTGCTGGCCAGGATGTGGAAGTCTTCCGGCATCCTGGTGACCTTGTCACCGTGGCTCATCCATACGTCGAGGCCAAACAGGCCGTCGGCGTCGATGTGGTCTTCGATGCCGTCCAGCAGGCGGCTCTTGCCGACTACGTCGACACGGGCGTAACCGAATTCACGCAGCTCGGAACCTTCAACCTTGCCGCCCAGTTGCTCGGCCATGGTCTGCATGCCGTAGCAGATACCGAAGACCGGCACGCCCAGGTCAAACACCGCCTGCGGGCAACGCGGGCTGTTGGCTTCGTGCACGGACTCGGGGCCGCCGGCGAGAATGACGCCTTTTGGAGCGAATTCGCGAATCGCTTCGTCGTCCATGTCGAACGGATGCAGTTCGCAGTACACGCCGATTTCACGCACGCGGCGGGCGATCAGCTGGGTGTACTGGGAACCGAAGTCGAGGATCAGGATGCGGTGGGCGTGAATGTCGAGGGCCATGAGATCAGTCTCGTCTAATGAATCAGAAACAACTCGGGGCTGAATAAGACAGCCCCGGTTACTTAACTATTTGCTGGAAGCATCAACCTACGCGGTAGTTTGGCGCTTCCTTGGTGATCTGTACGTCGTGGACGTGGGACTCGGCCATGCCGGCACCGGTGATCCGCACGAACTCAGGCTTGGTGCGCATTTCTTCGATGTCGGCGCTGCCGGTGTAGCCCATCGAGGAACGCAGGCCGCCCATCAGTTGATGGATGATGGCGCTCAGGGTGCCCTTGTACGGAACACGCCCTTCAATGCCTTCCGGTACCAGCTTCTCGGCGCCCGCGGAGGAGTCCTGGAAGTAGCGGTCGGAAGAGCCTTGAGCCTGGGACATGGCGCCCAGGGAACCCATGCCGCGGTAAGCCTTGTACGAACGACCCTGGAACAGTTCGATCTCGCCCGGCGCTTCTTCAGTACCGGCGAACATCGAGCCCATCATCACGCAGGAAGCACCGGCGACGATGGCCTTGGACAGGTCACCGGAGAAACGGATGCCGCCGTCGGCGATCAACGGTACGCCAGTGCCTTCAAGGGCCGCGGCGACGTTGGCGATGGCGCTGATTTGCGGTACGCCTACACCGGCCACGATACGGGTGGTGCAGATCGAGCCAGGGCCGATACCGACCTTGACCGCATCAGCACCGGCTTCGGCCAGGGCCTTGGCGGCAGCGCCGGTGGCAATGTTGCCGCCGATCACTTGCACGTCAGGGAAATTCTGTTTGACCCAGCGAACGCGGTCGATCACGCCTTTGGAGTGACCGTGGGCAGTGTCGACCACCACCACGTCAACACCGGCAGCCACCAGGGCCGCTACACGGTCACCGGTGTCTTTGCCGGTACCGACCGCAGCGCCTACGCGCAGACGACCTTGATCGTCCTTGCTGGCCAGCGGGTAAGCCTTGGCTTTTTCGATGTCGTTGACGGTCATCATGCCCTTGAGGGCGAATTTGTCGTCGACGATCAGTACGCGTTCGATGCGGTGCTTGTGCAGCAGCTCGCGCACATCGTTCTTGTCGGCGCCTTCCTTGACAGTAACGAGGCGCTCTTTAGGCGTCATCACTTCACGGACGGTGACTTCAAGGCGGTTCTCGAAACGCACGTCACGGGAAGTGACGATGCCGACCAGGTCGCCATCGTGCAGTACCGGAACGCCGGAGATGTTGTGCAGGCGGGTCAGGTCGAACAGGTCACGAACGGTGGCATCGGCCTCGATGGTGATCGGGTCCTTGACCACACCGGCTTCGTAACGCTTGACCTTGCGAACTTCGGCAGCTTGCTGCTCGATGGTCATGTTCTTGTGGATGATGCCGATGCCGCCTTCCTGAGCCATGGCGATTGCCAAACGGGCTTCAGTGACGGTGTCCATGGCAGCGGAAACCAGAGGAATATTCAGCTCGATGCCACGGGTTAGGCGGGTCTTGAGACTGACTTCGTTAGGAAGCACCTCGGAATAACCGGGCACTAGGAGAATGTCGTCGAATGTCAGAGCTTCTTGGCTGATACGCAGCATCGCGGGGGCTCCCGAGCGGGAAAATGGAAGCGCGCCATTATAGTCAGACACCCCCTCGGGTTCAATGTAAAACTCTGACAAACTTGGTAATACTGATAGATGGATGATTTTTGCAGCACTGAGCGTTCCCACGCTCTGCGTGGGAACGCTCACATCGAATTAAAGTTCGACTTTGACCCAGCTCATCTTCTGGTCCAGCCAGTCGGCAAATTCGTCGATAAAACTCTGCTTGAACCCCGCCTCCGCCCAGTTATTGAAGATGAATCCCAGGTTGGAAAAGCCGCATTCCTGCAGGAACAGGAAACCGTTGATGTCGTCCTCATGCCCACACAGCGGGCAGGTGAAGTTATCGGTGTGGCCGGGCATCCAGTCTTCCAGGCTTTCGAACAGGGCTTCGCCGACTTCCTTGAGGCACTCGGGACAGCCGGCCTCTTCCAGGAAGCCTTTGGCCGGGGTGTAGATGCAGCGCTTGTAGATGATCTCCAGGCCGTTGATCGGCTCGTTGAACGGCAGCGCGTCGGGGTGCAGCACCACGGCGCGGGCACCGTCGGCCAGGGCATAGCCCATGCGGTTGCCGGTGCGCCCGCAGGTGGTGAGTTCTTCCTTGACGATGTTCTTGCGCACCAGCCAGCGCACGATCGCCCGGGCGCGGGGTTCGTGGACGGGTAGCGTGGAGATTTTCGGGACAAGGATGCTTTGGGAATTCATGGGAGTCCTGCGGCGTGGCTACTGGCGCCTTCGCGAGCAAGCCCGCTCCCACAGGGGGAATGCGTTCCAAATGTG
>NZ_JBSVWQ010000173.1:0-12304 GCF_054071215.1 Pseudomonas sp. SDO5522_S412
CGAATCAGTTGACTGACACACCGCTTTCGCGAGCAAGCCCGCTCCCACATTGGCTACTCATTGGTTCCGAAATCAGCGATACACCGTCGCAATCCCCTGGCGCTCATCGATGCACTCCGGCGCGCCCATCTCGAATTCCCGGCAGATCAGCGGCCGCTTCTCGTAAATCGTGCACATCATCGTGTCGCGGTCCAGCGCCGCGCACCAGCCATCATCCAGGCGCAGCATGACTTCGCCGCCCCAATCGTCGGTATCGATAAAGCGATCGGGCACGCCGGTGTCGGTGATCAGCATGACTTCCAGCTGGCAGCAGCACGCGGCGCAGGTGGAGCAGGTGACGGCAGGTTCGGCGATTTGGGTATGGGGGATGTTGGTCATAGGCGCGCAGTGTAAGGCAAGCGGCTCATAGGTGTGTGAAAGGCCTGACGGACGTCAATGTGCCAACTGCCTGGCAACCCAATGCAACAACGGAAAAATCATCCCCCAGAGTAACGCCAGGCCGATGACGGTCGGCACGGTGCCATAGCCGAAACTCACCCCCGCCAGTTGGCTGCCCGCGTAATAGGACAACGGCCCGCCCACCGCCCCCAACAAGCTCGCACGCCACCAGGGCTGCGCGCTCCAGGCCAGGCAATGGCGCAGCGTGGTCGCCAGCAATGCCCACAACAGGATCAGCCACAATGGCGCCAACAGCCCGGGCAGGCTGAAATGAAACACGCCGAATGCACGTAGCACGGTGTCGATCACGGTGCCCAACAAGGTGACGGCAACAATCACCTGGCCTTCCGCTGACCACGAACTTATCCACAGCAGGTGGATTACCAGCACCGCCAACCCCACCAACAGCCACAGCCTGTCGCCGCCCAGCACACAGGCAAACCAGCCGCACTGGAACAGCACGGCATTTGCCAGTGGTTTAAGCATCAAAGCGCCCGAGCAGTGGCTGGGTCAGCGCCGCCGGCTTGGCCAGCAGCATCTGCGCGGTGCCGATGGTGCGCTCCATAAAGCCGCCTTCGCAGTAGCACAGGTAAAACTCCCACAGCCGCAGGAAGTATTCGTCGTAGCCCATTTCCGTCAGGCGGCTGTGGGCGCGGCGAAAGTTCTCATGCCACATGCGCAGGGTTCGCGCGTAGTGCAGGCCGAAGTCCTCCATGTGCAGCAGGTTCATGTCCGTGTCGCGGCTGACGACCTCCAGCATCTTCTGTACACACGGCAAGGCGCCGCCGGGGAAGATATAACGCTGGATAAAATCCACGCTGCTCTTGGCTTGTTCGTAGCGCTGCTCGCGAATGGTGATGGCTTGCAGCAACATCAGGCCGTTGCTCTTGAGCAACTGCGCGCACTGTTTGAAATAGGTCGGCAGGAAGCGGTGGCCCACGGCTTCGATCATCTCGATCGACACCAGCTTGTCGTACTGCCCGGTCAGGTCGCGGTAGTCCTCCAGCAGCAACGTCACCTGATTCTGCAAACCCAGGGCCTCGATGCGTTTTTCAGTGTAGGCAAACTGCTCTTTGGACAGGGTCGTGGTGGTGACCTTGCAGCCGTACTGCTGCGCGGCATAAATCGCCATGCTGCCCCAGCCGGTGCCGATTTCCAGCAGGTGGTCGGACGGTTTCAGCGCGAGCTTCTGGCAGATGCGTTCCAGTTTGTTCAGTTGTGCCTGTTCCAGGGTGTCGTCAGCGGTGAGGAACTGCGCGGCCGAATACATCATGGTCGGGTCGAGGAATTCCTCGAACAGGTCGTTGCCCAGGTCGTAGTGGGCGGCAATGTTTTTCTGCGAGCCCTTGCGCGTATTGCGGTTGAGCCAGTGCAGGCCCTGGGTGAAGGGCCGCGCCAGTTTAGCCAGCCCACCTTCCAGCGCATCCAGCACGTCGAGGTTGCTGACCATCACCCGTACCACGGCGGTCAGGTCCGGGCTGCTCCAGTAACCATGGATAAATGCCTCGCCGGCGCCGATGGAGCCGTTGGCCGCCACCAGCCCCCACACGGCTGAATCGAGGATCTGGATCTCCCCCAGCAGGTGCGCTTCCCGTGCGCCGAAGACTTGCCGTTCGCCGTCCTCGATCACCACCAACTGGCCGTGGCGCAGTTGGCCGAGCTGGCGCAGCACGGCTTTGCGCAGCAGCGCGGCGGTCATGCCGTTGACGTTCAAGCGGTTGGATTTGACCGATAAGCTAGGGGATTTCATGGCGGCGATCCTTGGTGTAACCGACTGCGGTGCGAGAAGCGCCTTCGGCGGCGTGATGGGAAAAAATCGGCGTGCGTTTAAGCAAGAGGCGCAAGGCCTGCCAATAAATGGCCAGGCAGGTCTTGGCGGTCATCCACGGGAAGCGCCACAGGTAGCGGTGCAGGCTGGCGCGGTTCAGGGCTTCGCGTTGCAGGCTCAAGGTGGCGTCGAAGACTTTCAGTTCGCCCTGCCAGTCGGCCATGTGCACGCCGAGCCTGGCGGCGGGCGGGCTGAAGCTCATGCGGTATTCCAGGTCCCGGGGCAAGAACGGCGACACATGAAACGCCTTGGCCACGGCGAAGTGCTGATGCTCACCGGCAGGCAGCGCCTGGGCTGGCAGCACGTAGTGATAGCGCTCGCGCCACGGGGTGTTGGTCACTTCACAAAGGATCGCGGCCAGCGTTCCGTCGGCCTCGAAGCAGTAGAAGAAACTCACCGGGTTAAAGGCCAGGCCCCAACTGCGGGCCTGGGTCAGCAGGCAGATAACGCCCGAGGGGATGCGCCCCAGGGCCTTGCCGACTTCTTGGCGCACGGCATCGGTCAAACTCATGCCGTGACGGGTCAATTCACGCAGGTAATCCTGCTGGCGAAACGCGAACGGCGCCCAGCGCTCACCCGCCAATGGCGACAAGCCGAACACTTCGTCCTGTTCGCTGAGGTCCAGGTACAGCAGGCCGATCCGGTACCGAAAGGCATGGCCCTTTGGCGTAAACCGCCGATGGGCGATCCAGCCGCTGTACAGGGCGCTGTTCACAGGATTTCCCCGAACGCCTTGGCCACGCGCAATGCGCTGACCACGCCGTCTTCGTGGAAACCGTTGGCCCAGTAGGCGCCGCAATAATAGGTGTGCTGCGCGCCGTGCAGTTCTTCCCAGCGCGCTTGGGCGGCCACGGCGGCCAGGCTGTATTGCGGGTGGGCGTAGGTGTAGCGGGCGAGGACTTTGAGCGGGTTGATCAGCGCCGTTTGATTGAGGCTCACGCAAAAGGTGGTGGTGCTGTCGATGCCTTGCAGGATGTTCATGTCGTAGGTCACCGCCGCCTGTTTTTGCGCGCGGCCATCCAGCCGGTAATTCCAGCTGGCCCAAGCCAGTTTGCGCTCGGGCAGCAGACGGGTATCGGTGTGCAGGACGACGTCATTGTCGGCGTAGGGCAGGGCACCGAGGATCTGTTGCTCGGCCAGGCTCGCATCCCCCAGCAAGGCCAGGGCCTGGTCGCTGTGGCAGGCGAACACCACCTTGTCGAATGCCTCGCTGCCGGCGGCGCTGTGGATAACTGCGCCGATGGCTGAACGCTCAACCCGGGTGACCGGGCAATTGAGGCGGATATTTTCGCGGAAGGACTGGGTCAGCGGTTCGATATAGCGGCTGGAACCGCCTTCGATCACGCACCACTGCGGCCGGTTGCTCACCGACAACAAGCCATGGTTCTTGAAGAACCGCACGAAAAATTGCAGGGGAAACCCGAGCATGTCAGCCAGGGACATCGACCAGATCGCCGCGCCCATCGGCACGATGTAGTGCTGGATAAATCGCTGGCCGTAGCCGCCCGCTTGCAGGTACTCGCCCAGGGTCATCTCGGCGCTGATGCGTTGCTCTTGCAGGTCCAGGGGCGCCTGGCGGTTGAAGCGCAGGATATCGCGCAACATGCCCCAGAACCCCGGCGACAGAATATTCCGGCGCTGGGCAAACAGGCTGTTGAGATTGTTGCCGTTGTACTCGAACCCGGCGTTCGGGTCGCACACCGAAAAGCTCATCTCGGTGGGTTTGTACGTCACGCCAATTTGCCCCAGCAGCTTGATGAAGTTGGGATAGGTCCAGTCGTTGAACACGATAAAGCCGGTGTCCACCGCATGGCTTTTGCCTTCCACTGTGACATTCACCGTGTGAGTGTGCCCGCCGATGCGGTCGCCCGCTTCGAACAGGGTGATGTCGTGGCGGCGACTGAGCAGGTAGGCGCTGGTCAGCCCGGCAATGCCGCTGCCGATAATGGCGATCTTCACAGGTCGTCCTTTCTCGGCGGCGGGCTGCGCAGCATGCGTTTGCCAATGATCAACTGGACGCGGTTCGGCAGTTTCGACAGTGGCCACAAGGCGGCAATAAACAGGGCAGGGAAGGCAATTTCCAATGGACGGTTTTGCAGCTTGGCGAAGATATGTCGCGCGGCCTTGTCTGCCGGCCAGCTCAGGGGCATCGGGAAATCATTGCGGGCGGTCAGCGGCGTGTCGACAAACCCCGGGCTGACCACGGTGACGTCGATCCCTTCAGGTGACAGGTCGATACGCAGGGACTCGAACAGGTAACGCAGGCCGGCCTTCGACGCACCATAGGCTTCCGCCCTGGGCATCGGCAGGTAGGTCACCGCACTGGCCACACCGACCAGGTGCGGTGTATGACCGGCACGCAACAGCGGCAGCGCGGCCTCGATGCAGTAACTGCTGGCCAGCAGGTTGGTGCGCACCACGTGCTCGATGATCGAGGCGTCGAATTGCCTGGCATCCACGTATTCGCAGGTGCCGGCATTCAGGATCACCGTATCCAGCGAACCCCAGGCCACTGCGATGTGTTCACCGATCTCGCGCACGGTCTGGCTGTTGGTCAGGTCGCCGGCCACCACCAGCACTTGCCCGGGGTATTGCTGGGCAAGCTGTTCCAGGGGCGCCTTGGAGCGGGAACTGAGGGCCACATGGGCACCGCTTTCGAGCAGCGTCTTGGCCAGTTCGGCCCCGATGCCACTGCTGGCACCGGTCAACCAGTAACGACGTGGAAGGTTAAGGCTCATCCCATTCTCCTTTTCAGCCAGCTGACCACACCGCCAAGGACCGGCACGTGTTCATACAGCAACTGTCCAGCGTCAAAATAATCCCGGTGGCGATACACCTTGTCGCGCCACAGCAGGTGCGAGCAGCCTTCCACACGAATCACTTCGCCCTTGGCCAGGCGCGGGTGGCAGAAGCTCATTGTCCAGCGCAGGTAGCCTTCGCCTTCCGCCACTTGATCAAAGCCATGGAAGTCAAAGCGCAATTGGGTAACGTTGTCGTACAGCTCGGCGAAGTAGCGGTGCAACGCCGGCAGCCCGTGCACCTCGTGCAGTGGGTCGGTGAAACTGATGTCCTGGCTGTACAGGCCGTCGAGCAGGTGCAGGTTGTGCTTGTCCACACTGGCGAACACCTGGGCGAAGCGGCGCAGGAAATCACTCATAAGCACCTCCGACCGCCTGGCGTGAAGGCAGGCTGCGGAAAGCGGCGAGGGCGCGCTCGCGGGATTTTTTCAAATCGACGATAGGACGAGGATAGTCGGCCACACCAAAGAGGCCGCCCACGGCGTCGGGGTTGTGCACTTCCTTTTTGTTCAGCGCCGCCAGTTGCGGCAGCCAGTGCTTGATAAACACACCTTCGCCGTCGAATTTTTCCGATTGGCTCAAGGGGCTGAAAATCCGGAAGTACGGGGCCGAGTCGGTGCCGGTGGACGAGCTCCACTGCCAGCCACCGTTGTTGGCTGCCAGGTCGCCGTCGATCAGGTGACGCATGAAAAAGCGCTCGCCTTCGCGCCAGTCGATCAGCAGGTTTTTGGTCAGGAACATCGCCACCACCATGCGCAGGCGATTGTGCATCCAGCCGGTTTCCAGCAGCTGGCGCATGGCGGCGTCGATGATCGGCAGGCCGGTGCGTGCTTCCTGCCACGCTTTCAAGTCTTCCGGGCTGTTGCGCCAGGCCACGGCTTCGGTCTCTGGGCGGAATGCGCGGTGGCGCGAGACCCGTGGGTAGCCCACCAGAATATGTTTGTAGAACTCGCGCCACAGCAGCTCGTTGATCCAGGTAATCGCGCCGATGTCGCCGCTTTCGAATTCACCCTGGTTGCTTTGCAGCGCGGCATGCAGGCACTGGCGCGGTGAAACCACGCCCGCTGCAAGGTAGGCCGAAAGCTGGCTGGTACCGGGCTTGGCCGGGAAGTCGCGTTCGTCCTTGTAGTAGCTGATTTGTGCGTCGGCGAACTGGTCGAGACGGCGCCGGGCTTCGGCTTCGCCGGCAGGCCACAGGGCGCGCAAGGCTTCGCTCGGGGTAGCGAAGCCCTCGACGTGATCCGGAACCTCGTCGCTTTTGAGTGTGAGCGGCGCCTGCGCCTTGGGAGTGGTGACCAAACGCGGCAAGGCGCCATGCAGGCGGCTGTAGCAGACCTTGCGGAACTGGCTGAACACCTGGAAGTAGGTGCCGGTCTTGGTCAGCACGCTGCCGGGCTGGAAAAACAACTGGTCCAGATAGGTGTGGAACGTGATGCCTTGAGCTTCGAGGGCCTTGGCCACGGCGGCGTCGCGGCGCTCTTCGTGGATGCCGTATTCGTCATTGACGTGCACTGACTCCACCGACAGTTCCTGGCACAGGCCTGCCAAAACTTCAGGTGCTTGATCCCAAGTGTCGGCATGGCGGATCAATAACGGAATGTTCAACTCGCTCAGTGCCGAGCTCAAGCGCTGCAGGTTGCGCAGCCAGAAATCGACCTTGCACGGCGCGTCATCGTGGGCCAGCCATTGCCCGGGGCTGATCAGGTAGACGGCCGCTGTCGGGCCACGCTGTGCGGCTGCGGCGAGGGCGGTGTTGTCATGTAGGCGCAGGTCGGTGCGCAGCCAGATCAAGTGCATTTAAATAAGTCCACGCTGGATCAGTACCTGATGGGCCGACAACGGGTCTTCGGCCAGGAGCAATTCAGGAATCTCTTCGGTTAATACGGACAGCTCCGCCTGGTGGATGCATACCGTTGGTCCGGTTATCAGTTTTGGGCAACTGAAGCCGCTCAACAGTTTGCCCAGCACCGAGGTATGGAGTGCCTTGCTCGAATACAGCAGTACCGCGCGGGGTTGCAGATGCTCGACGGCCAGGGCCAGTTCGCCCACCGGCAATGGCCAGTCGAAAACTTCCACCGGGCAATCGGCGCTGCTGGCGAGCCAGGCGGTGAGCCACAGGTGCGGCTCCAGCGGCAGGTCGGAATGGTTGATCAGCAGCAGGGGGGCGCCGTTGAGCTGGCGGTTGTTGTGATACATCCGCGCACCGAATTTGCTGCGCAGCCAGGAATAGAAAAATACCCGTTCCATCTGCGCGCCGAACTGGCCTTGCCAGCGCAGCTCAAGCTCCTTGAGCAACGGCAATAACAGTTGCTCGCACAAGGTGCGCGGCGGGTACAGCGCCATGGCCTGGTTGAAGGCATCATCCACCCGGCGCTCGGCCAGTTCGCTGATGGCCTGCACCAGGTGCTGGCGGCGGTTGTGCCATTCGTTTTCCACCGGCGGCTCGCTGGTGGCTTGCGCGGTGTCGATCAGGCTCTTGACCTGGCTGACCGGCACACCGCGGTTGAGCCAGGTCAGGATGGTATGGATGCGTTGCACGTGCTCGGCACTGAACAGGCGGTGCCCCTTGGGCGTGCGCTGGGGCACGATCAGGCCGTAGCGCCGCTCCCAGGCGCGCAAGGTCACGGCGTTGACGCCGGTCTGGCGCGCGACTTCGCGGATCGGCAGCCATCCTTTTTCGATGGCCTCGGCGATGTCTTCGCCAGGTTCTTGCAGGGGAAAAGTCATAGGTTAAATCGCATTACGCAGGCTGAGGTTTTCCGGGTGCGGTTGCAGGTAGGCCTGCTGCGCGATATAGCGGTCCGGATGCTGGCGAAAGTGGTGCTTGAGCAGCGTCAGCGGTACCACCAGCGGCACGATGCCCTGGCGGTATTGGCTGATGATGGTCTGCATTTCCTGTTTGTCTTCGGCGCTGATGGCTTGCTTGAGGTAGCCGCTGATGTGTTGCAGCACGTTGGTGTGGGTGCCGCGTGTGGCGCACTGGGTCAGGGCGCTCATCAGTTCGCTGAAGTAGCCGGCGGCCAAGGCGCCCAGGTCGACGTCCCTGGGCATGCTGCCCAGCAGGTTGCCGAGGCTCTTGTAATGCACCGGGCTGTGGGCCATCAGCAGGTATTTGTAGCGCGAGTGAAATTCCAGCAGGCGGTGACGGGTCAGGCCTTCGGCGAGCAGTTGCTGCCAGGTGGCGTAGACGAACACCCGGGTCAGGAAGTTTTCCCGCAGCACCGGGTCATTCAGCCGACCGTCTTCTTCCACCGGCAGGTTGGGGTGGCGCGCACAAAATGCCTGGGCGTAGATGCCGCGCCCGCCGCCGTCGATGGGCATGCCGTTGTCCTGATAGACCTTGACCCGCTCCAGGCCGCAGGACGGGGATTTCTGCATGAAGATGTAACCGCAGAGGTCGGTGTGTTCAGCAGCCATTTGCTGGCCGTAATCGTCCAGCGGCTGGGTCACGTTAAGTTCGCGGTTTACGGTGCCAACGGCCTGTGGATTGAGCGGGTCGCCCACCAGGCGAATCGGTTCGCGGGGGATGCCCAGGCCAATGGCGACTTCAGGGCACAGCGGCACGAAGTCGAAATAATCGGCCAGGGTCTGGCTACACAGCTGGGATTGTTTATGCCCGCCGTTGAAGCGCACGTTCTCGCCCAACAGGCAGGCGCTGATGGCGATTTTCGGTTTGCCGGTGGCGGGCAGGGTGCTGGACATGGCCAAACCTCGATGAAATTCCTGTACAGAGTTAAATTTCTGTACAACTTAATCTCATCATAGGTTTGAAGCTGTACAAGTCAAATAATTTGTACAGGTATTTGCGGAATGGCTATTTCCAGCCGATTTTCCAGTCTTCGGCGTTTTGCAGGGTTTGCCAGGCCAGGCGCTGCACGCGATGGCTCATCACGGCTTCCAGCTCGATTTCCTGCACATCGCCTTCGTCATCACGCAGCAGTTTGGTCACCAGAAAATGTTTTTCCTTGTGCTGCGGGCGGGCTGCTGTCCACTTCGACAGCAGCAACTTGGCGGGATTGATGCGGTTCATCGCAGGTGCTCGATCAACCGCCGCGCCGCCTCCTGGCCGCTGAGCCACGCACCTTCCACGCGGCCTGACAGGCACCAGTCGCCACATACATACAGGCCCAGGTCGGCGTCGGCCAGCACGCCAAATTCATGGCTGGTGGACGGCCGCGCGTACAGCCAGCGGTGGGCGAGGGTGAAGGATGGCGCCGGCATGGCGCTGTGCAGCAGCTCGGCGAAGGCGCCGTGCAGGTGTTCGATCACGGCTTCCTTGGACAGGTCCAGGTGTTGCTTGCTCCAGGTGCTGGTGGCGTGCAAAACCCAGGTGTCGAGGGTGGTGTCGCGCCCCGGTTTGCTGCGGTTGCGCGCCAGCCAGTCCAGCGGGCTGTCCTGGACGAAGCAGCCTTCCATGGGCGTATCCAGCGGCTTGTCGAAGGCCAGGGCAATGGCCCAGGTCGGGTCCATCTTGACCCCGGCGGCGACACTTGCCAGCTTGGGCGCAGCGGCCAGCAAGGCAGTGGCCTGGGGCGCCGGGGTGGCGATGATCACGTGGCTGAACGGGCCGTGGCTTTCGCCGTCGGCGTCCAGCAGGTTCCAGTGATGTTTACCCTGGAACACCTCGGTGATGCGGCAACCGAACTGCACCGGCAAGTCATCGAGCAGGGCGCGGGTGATCGCACTCATGCGCGGCGTGCCGACCCAGCGGATCTGTTCATCGGGGGAGGGCGTCAGTTGGCCGGACTTGAAGTTGTACAGCTGTGGCTTCCATTGCTCGGCGCAACCATTGGCCTGCCAGCGTTGCACCTCGTTGACGAAGCGCCGGTCGCGGGCGGTGAAGTACTGTGCGCCCATGTCCAGCGATCCCGCATCGCTGCGCTTGCTGGACATGCGACCGCCACTGCCGCGGCTTTTATCGAAGAGTTGTACAACGTGCCCCGCGTCTTTCAACGCTCGGGCGGCGGAGAGACCGGCGATGCCGGTGCCAATGATCGCGATGGGAACAGTCATGGGAGGCCTCGTTTTACCGTTGGGTACAGACTACGCCGACACCAATAGCTGTACAATATTGTTTTTTGGTATAAGTTTTGGCGTACCTGATCGTTTGGCGTGACCTATGGTTAAACCTGAAGGTTTAACCAGCGTTGCGCCCGATTAAAACATCCCTGTTTATAAAATAGACTAACGGTGGTCGGCGAACGTTACACGAGGAACAACTCATGCACATTTTGCTGACCGGCGGTACCGGTTTGATCGGCCGTCAACTTTGCCAATACTGGCTTGCCCAGGGCCATCGCCTCACGGTCTGGAGCCGCCATCCCGAACAAGTGGCTAAATTGTGCGGCGCCCAGGTGCGTGGCGTCGCCCGCCTGCAAGACATAAACGAGGCGGTGGACGCGGTGGTCAATCTGGCCGGCGCGCCGATTGCCGACCGGCCCTGGACGCATAAACGCAAGGCGCTGTTGTGGAGCAGCCGTATCGGCCTCACCGAAACGCTGCTGGCCTGGCTTGAGGGCCTTGAACACAAACCGGCGGTGTTGATCTCCGGTTCCGCGGTGGGCTGGTACGGCGACGGTGGTGAGCGCGAGCTGACCGAAGACAGCGGCCCGGTGCAGGACGATTTCGGCAGCCAGTTATCCATTGCCTGGGAAGAAACCGCCCAGCGTGCCGAGGCATTGGGCATCCGCGTGGTGCTGGTGCGTACCGGGCTGGTGCTGGCGGCGGAGGGCGGCTTTTTGTCGCGGCTGTTGCTGCCGTTCAAACTGGCGCTGGGCGGGCCTATCGGCAATGGTCGGCAGTGGATGCCATGGGTCCATATAAAGGATCAAATCGCCCTGATTGATTTTCTTCTGCACAAGACCGATGCCAGCGGTCCTTATAATGCCTGCGCGCCACACCCGGTACGCAACCTGGAGTTCGCCAAGACCCTGGGCAAGGTGCTGCACCGCCCGGCGTTCATGCCCATGCCGGCGTTTGCCTTGCGTATCGGCCTGGGCGAGTTGTCCGGTTTGTTGCTGGGTGGCCAGCGGGCTTTGCCGCAGCGGCTGTTGGCGGCCGGTTTCACTTTCCAGTTCACTGAGTTGCATGCGGCCCTGGACGACTTGTCCAGCCGCCTCTAGAGATAGGATGTTGCATGACGGATCACGCGTTGTTACTGGTCAACCTGGGTTCACCGGCGTCCACTTCGGTGGCGGATGTGCGCAGCTACCTCAATCAGTTCCTGATGGACCCTTACGTCATTGACCTGCCATGGCCGGTTCGGCGTTTGCTGGTGTCGCTGATCCTGATCAAGCGCCCGGAGCAATCGGCCCATGCCTACGCCTCGATCTGGTGGGACGAAGGCTCGCCGCTGGTAGTTCTTAGCCGTCGCTTGCAACAACAGATGACTGCACAGTGGACCCAGGGGCCGGTGGAGTTGGCCATGCGCTATGGCGAGCCGTCGATTGAAAGCGTACTGACCCGGCTGGCGTCCCAAGGCATCCAGAAAGTGACCCTGGCGCCGTTGTACCCGCAGTTTGCCGACAGCACCGTGACCACGGTAATCGAAGAGGCCCGGCGCGTGGTGCGGCACAAAAAGCTGGCGATCGAGTTTTCGATTCTGCAGCCGTTCTACGATGAACCGGAGTACCTGGACGCCTTGGCCAACAGCGCCAGAGCCTATGTGGAAGAGGATTTCGATCACCTCCTGCTGAGCTTTCATGGGTTGCCCGAGCGCCACCTGAAAAAGCTCGACCCTACGGGGCAACACTGCTTCAAGGACGCCAACTGCTGCCAGAACGCCTCTCCCGAGGTGCTTGCCACGTGCTATCGCGCGCAGTGTTTCAGCGTTGCGCGGGATTTTGCCGAGCGCCTTGGCTTGCCGGATGGCAAATGGTCGGTGGCGTTCCAGTCGCGGCTGGGCCGGGCCAAGTGGATCGAACCGTACACCGAGGCACGCCTTGAAGCGTTGGCTCAACAGGGCGTGAAGAAGCTGCTGGTGATGTGCCCGGCGTTTGTTGCGGACTGCATCGAGACACTGGAGGAAATTGGTGATCGCGGCCTGGAGCAATTCCGCGAGGCGGGGGGCGAGGAGTTGGTGTTGGTGCCGTGCCTGAACGATGACCCGCAGTGGGCGGCGGCGCTCAATACCTTGTGTGAAAGAGCGCCGGTCGCGCTGTAGTCAAGCCGGGTGAGGCCTGAGTGTGGGAGCGGGCTTGCTCGCGAAGGCGGTGGGTCGGTTAATGAAGATGGTGACTGA
>NZ_JBSVWQ010000174.1:0-12076 GCF_054071215.1 Pseudomonas sp. SDO5522_S412
CCAGATGTATTGACTGACCCACCGCATTCGCGAGCAAGCCCGCTCCCACATTGGTTTTATGTCGGTAGCGGGATTTTCGTTCAGCGCAGGATCTTCGGCGCTTCATCCCGTGGCAGGTTATTGCGCAATGCAGGCTTTCCAGGTGCTTCCTGATAACCACCGCCGAGTTGTTCGGCCAACTGCCGCGCCACATCCTCGCCCAACGCCTTCGACACTTCCCGCACCACGCGAGGCCGGTTCAGGCTCACGCGCACGTCACGGTTGTTCACCAGCTTGGTGTCCTGGCCTTCGCCCATGGCGGTAAACGCCGAGGTGATCTCAAAGGTGCGGGTGTTGATCAGGCTGAAATCCGCCACCAGCGTCAGGCCCAGCACCGCCGAGTAGCTGTTGGTGTGGTCCAGCGCGTTGATGTCCTGGGTGAAGTCGATATCCGACAAGGTGCCGAACAGCACGTAGTCCGCACCCTTGAAGTTACCGGCCTTGATCCGCTTGATCACGTCATACACATCGCCCTTGGCGTCCGCGGTGTAAGGCGTGCCCTGCACCAGCTGGAACTGCCGCGACTTGAGGATTTCCCCCTTGATGTCGCCGCTGAACTTGCGCAGCTCGGTCTGCTCGATGTAGCTGGTACGACTTTCGTATTCGCTGTAGCTCGAGGCGCCGCTGGCGTTGTAGGCGCTGGCCTGGAAATTATTGCTGGCCGCGATCTGGTGGATGTACTCCTCCACGCGAGCCTCGTAGGCCAGGTCGGTTACCGCGATCTTCGGTGCGGCCGAGGCGCCAAAGGCGCACAGCAGGCCGATCATGCCGATCCATGCACGCATTGCTTAGCGCTCCGTGGTCTTGCGGATTTCTTTTTCGTCCATCCATTCGGCCAGGCCGCTTTCGACGTCGACCAGTTGCAGGCTGAACTTGTAGAACACGTCCTTGTAGTCCGAGCTGCGCTTGACGATGGAGCTGATGGAGCCTTCCAGGCGGTATTTGGCGGCGACCATGTTGCCGGTCTTGCTGACGGTCGACTTCTTGTACAGGCCGCTCTGGTTCTGCAGCTTCAGTTGGTCGACCTGGCTTTGCATGTCGGTGTTGTCGCTGGCGAAGCGGGCGGTGCCGGTCTTCATCAGCTGGGTCTTGATCGACGTGGTGATCTCGCGGGTATCGATGTACTCGCTGGTCTTGTTCTTCACGTCATACACCTGCACCACCGGGCGGCCTTGCAGGATGCCGGACTGGGCCAGGGAGCGGGTCATGCTTTCGGCGATCATCTGCAGGTCGGTGGAGCCGAACTCGTTGGTCACCAGTTCCACGGCCTTGCTGTCGCCGTAGCTGATGTTTTTACCGCCCAGGACTGGCGAGGTGTTGGCGCAGCCGCTGGCCAGGACGGCCACCACGGCGAGGAACGAGAAGCGTGCAAACATGGGGATGTCTCTCTGAAACTGAATGAGTGGGTGGATCAAGGCGTCTTCACTTCAAGGCGGAAGTCGGCAGCCTGGGGCAGGTTGGCGATGGCCGGCAGGAAGGTCGCCTGGTTTGCGTAGAGGTTCAGCACCTTCCAGGTCTCTTCATCACCCACCGGGAAACCGTCGGCACCCAGCCACGCGAAGCGGTAATACATCATCTGGTTGCTGCTGGTGATGTTGCTCAACTGCACCTTGGCGGTCAGGAAGCCGTTTTCCCGGGCGACCCGGATGGCGCCGACGGCGATGCCCTTGAACTTGCCCATCACCACGATCTTGCTCGCGGCGCTTCCGGGTTCCGGCGGTGGCGGGGTGGCGCAACCGGCCAGCAGGACCAGCGCCAGGGCGCCGAGGATGAAATGACGCATAGCGTGCTCCTTAAGGTTGTTTGAGAGTGGCGACGGCCTGGGGCGGATTGTTCTGCACCACGTGGGCTGCAAGACCGCCGGCGAAGACCTGGTTGCCGACCACGCGCAGGGTGATCACCTGGTAGCGCTGATCGGCCTTGACCGTCACCAGCGTGCCGCCCAGGGCGTTGGGCAGGCTGACCTGGTGCTCGCCGTGCTTGAGGCGCAGGCGTGTCACCTGGGTCATGTCCGGCAGGGTGCGCCAGGTGCGGGTGTCGGCGCCTTCGGTGACGGCCGAGGCAATACCGAGTACCAGGCCTGCCATCGGGTTGGTCTTGTTCAGGTTGTTCTGGGTGATGCCGCGAGTGACGGCGCGCACGGTGGTGCGCAGGATGATCCCCGGCATGTCATCCCGCAGGGCGCGGCGGGACATGGCGGTGGTGCTGTTGAGGGCAGTGAGGTTCTGTTGCCGGCCGTCGACACCGATCTGGGCGAAGGGCGCGGTCGAGGTGTCGGGCTTGATCACCGGGAACGACAGTGGCGTGATCACCAGGTGGCCGTCGATGGGGATCGGCAACGGCAGGCGAATCGAGTCGCGGGCCGGCGCCAGGCCGCTTTGCACCACGATCAGCACGTCAGTCTCGTCCGCACCGACCTTGGATTTGTCCAGGTCGAGCAGGGCCTGTTCCAGCAGCGGTGTGTTGGGGCGCAGTTCGGCGGCCTTGCGATAACCCGGTGCGGCCAGGTCTTTTTCGCCCAGGGCTTCGTAGACGAAGCCGGCCAGGTAGTGGCTGAAAGCGCTCTGGTAGCTGTTCTTCAGGCCTACCACTTCAGGGGCGTTGAGGCTTTCCACCGGGTAGCCGCGCAGGTCCTTGAACTGGGTCGCGATGCCCTGGCGCTCGGCCTCGTTTTCGCTCTTGAGGTATTCCTTGTCCCGCAGGTCCGCAATCACCGCTTCGCGTTCGTGGGTCTTCTTGATCTCGGTGCGGGCACCGTCGAAGTCATTCAGCGCCAGCAGGTTGAGGGCCATCTGGGTGGTCAGCATGACCTTTTCGTAGTCGTAGCCTTCGTAACGGCGGACCTTGTCATTGACCAGGAAGGCGCCGAACTGCGCGAGGTACTTGTCGGTGTCGAACTTGACCGACTCTTCCCACTTGTAGACTTGCAGGTCGGCGCTGCGCCAGGCGACCTGGCTGCCGGTCAGGTCGCCCTTGGCGCGCAGCAACTCACCCTTTTCGAAGTAGTAGAGAAGGTCCTTGTCGTCGCCGGTGTTGTTCTTCTCAAGCAGCGTCAGCGCGGCGTCGACGTTGCCGGTGGCCAACTGCTGATTGGTGGCTTGCAGCTCGGTGTCGTAGCTGCGAAACATCGAACAACCGGACAGCAAGGTCACTGCCGCGAGCGCGAGCGAGGTAAAGGCGCGAGATGCCATCGAAGAGCTTCTTCCCTGAACGTAATCGGCCGAATGTGCTGGTCGGGCCGAATCACCAATGGCAGGAACGCGTTGCGATCCGGCCAATTCCTCATAAAAAGAGGAGCTGAAATGCCATTTCGAAATAACGAAGGCGCGGCATTATAAGCTGCATTACTGGCAAAACAATGGCCTTTTGGATCCGATTTTTAGCTCGGATGCCACTACCTCAGTGTCGTTATCCCCATCCCCGAATCACTAACGCCTTGAGTCAAACCCCTTAAGGTTTGACAATGTGTTACTTCGTATTTCCCTTTGAGATTCATTCATGATTGCCCCCTTCCGTTTTCTTGCCTGGCTGGTGCTGCCGGCGTTGATGTCGTGCAGCTTCAACCTGCTGGCTGCGACTGCCGAGGGCGCCCCGCAGGCCCTGCATTTACTGGATTACATCGGTGCGGACTACCCGCCGACGGTCGAGGCGGGCAAGGTTATCGATGATTCCGAATACCGTGAACAGGTAGAGTTTCTCGGGGTGTTGCAGGGGCTTGTGGCCGATCTGCCGGAAAAGCCCGAGCGTGCCGAGCTGATAAAAGGCGTGGATGAACTGTTGGCGGCGGTGACGGCTCATCAGGATGGCGCGGCAGTTGCGCACCAGGCCCGGCAATTGGGCGCCAAGTTGGCAGTGGCCTATGAAGTCAGCCAGGCCCCGGCCATTACCCCCGATCCGACGCGCGGTGCGCCGCTGTACGCGCAGAACTGCTCGGTGTGCCACGGCGCCACAGGCGCCGGCGATGGCCCCGCAAGCGTGGGCATGACGCCGCCGCCCGCCAACCTGCGGGACGCTGCACGCCTCGATCGCTTGAGCCTCTACGCGATCTACAACACCCTGGGTCTGGGCGTGGAAGGCACCGACATGCCGTCGTTTGCCGATCAACTGGACGACCGCCAGCGCTGGGACCTGGCGACCTATATCGCCGGCTTCACCGCCGACCCGGCTGCCGCGAACAGTGAAAAGTCCTTCAACCTCGCCGACCTCGCGCGCCAGACCCCCAACGAAGTGCTGGCTGCCGAAGGTCCCGGCGCAGTTGCCACCTTCCGCGCCCAGCGCGCCCAACCGCCGCAGGTCAAGCGTGGCCCGGCGCAGTTGCTTGATTACACCGCGGCCACCCTCGACAAAAGCCTCGCCGCGTTCCGCAATGGCGAGCACGAGCAGGCCTACGACCTGTCGGTAGCCGCCTACCTGGAAGGTTTCGAGCTGGTTGAAAGCTCCCTCGATAACGTTGATGCCAACGTGCGCAAGGACACCGAAAAGGCCCTGATGGCCTACCGGCAGTCATTGCAGGACGGCTTGCCGATCGAGCAAGTGCAGCAGCGCCTGGATGTGGCCAAGGGCAAGCTCACCGAGTCGGCCGGCCTGCTGGGCAGCGATGGCTTGAGCTGGTCCCTGAGCTACATCTCCGGTTTGCTGATCCTGCTGCGCGAAGGCCTGGAAGCGATCCTGGTGTTGGCGGCGATTCTCGCGTTCCTGCGTAACACCGGCCAGCAATCGGCGGTGCGCAGCGTCAACGTCGGCTGGGGCCTGGCGCTGTTGGCCGGCTTGGCGACGTGGGCGTTGGCGGCTTATGTGATCGACGTCAGCGGCGCCCAGCGCGAGTTGCTGGAAGGCTGCACGGCGCTGTTTGCCAGCGTGATGGTGCTGTGGCTCGGGGTGTGGATGCACGACCGCCGTCACGCGGCCGCCTGGCAGGACTACATCAAGAGCAGCCTGGTAGGCGGTGGCGGGCGCTTCGGTTTTGCGATGCTGGCGTTCTTCTCGGTGTACCGCGAGCTGTTCGAAGTGATCCTGTTCTACGAAACCCTGTGGTTGCAGGCCGGCCCTGCCGGGCACAACGCGGTATTGGCCGGTGGCGCCACGGCGCTGGTGCTGTTGGTGGGCCTGGCCTGGGTGATTCTGCGGGGCTCGGCGAAACTGCCGCTGGCGCTGTTCTTCGGCATAAACGCGGCGTTGCTGTGCGCGCTGTCGGTGGTATTCGCCGGGCATGGCGTCAAGGCGTTGCAGGAAGCCGGGATCTTCGGCACCCGGCCGGTCGCGTTCTTTGACTTCGACTGGCTGGGCATTCACGCCGATGCCTATTCCCTGAGCGCCCAGGCCGTGGCGATCCTGGCGATTGTGGTGCTGTACGGTCGCAGCCGGCTCGCTGAAAAGCGCCGGGTGGTGGCTTAACCATGCGCGTGTGGATCGATGCAGACGCCTGCCCCCGGGCGGCCAAGGATCAGGTGGTGAAGTTCGCCCTCAAGCGCCAGTTCGAAGTGGTGCTGGTGGCCGGGCAGAGCCAGATCAAGCCGAGCTTCTCGTGCGTGAAGTTGATCGTGGTGCCCAGCGGCCCGGACGCGGCCGATGACTACCTGGTGGAGCACGCCGTGCCCGGTGACCTGGTGATCTGCAGCGATGTGCCGTTGGCCGACCGCTTGGTGAAGAATGGCGTGGCTGCGCTCGACCCACGAGGCAAGGAGTTCAGCCCGCAGAACATGAGCGAGCGGCTGGCGGTGCGTAACCTGTTCACCGATCTGCGGGAACAGGGCCAGATGGGCGGTGGCCCGCCGCCCCATGGGGACAAGGACAAGCAGGCGTTTGCCAATTCGCTGGATCGGATTCTGACCCGGCTGATGAAGGCCTAATCGTTCTCGTGGGTGAGTTCCAGCACCCGGTCCACCAGCTTGTTGATGCCTGACGCCACTTCGCTGATGCGTTTGCCCAGCATGTAGGCCGGGGTACTCACCAGCTTGCGCGCCTTGTCTTCGACGATGTCGTCGACCGCGCATTCCTGGTGGGTGGCGCCCATCTTGTCCATGGCGGCTGCGGTGTCGGCGTCATTGCCGATGGTGCAGGTCACGCCTGGGCCATAGATCTTCGCTGCCAGCGCCGGCGAGATGCAGATCAGCCCGACGGGCTTGCCCGCTTCGGCAAACGCCTCGGCCAGTTCCAGCACCTGCGGGTTGACGCTGCACCCGGCGCCTTCCACGGCAAAGTTCGACAGGTTCTTCGCCGCGCCAAACCCCCCGGGCACGATCAGTGCGTCGAAATCCTCGGCGTTGGCCTCACGAATGTCCTTCACCTCGCCACGGGCAATGCGCGCCGACTCCACCAGCACATTGCGCGACTCGGGCATCTCCTCCCCCGTCAGGTGGTTGATCACATGCAACTGGGCAATGTTCGGCGCAAAACACTGCACCTCGGCGCCGCGCTGGTCCAGGCGCAGCAGGGTGATCACGCTTTCATGAACCTCAGCCCCGTCGTACACGCCACAGCCGGAAAGGATCACTGCAATCTTTTTGCTCATGGGCATTTCTCCTGATTCATGGCGTTAAATGTCTACTCATTTGTCACTCATTGCCAATGGGATATCCAGCCGCTACACCTACTCTAGATGTAACAATAATTGACCGGACTTGCCCATGGACTTCGTCCCTTACGCGGTACCGTTTTTCATTGCCTTGATCGTGGTCGAGCTGCTGGCCGACTACCGGCGCGGCCAACGCAACTACCGGGTGGCTGACGCCATCAACAGCCTCAGCACCGGCGTGCTGTCCACCACCACAGGGCTGCTGACCAAAGGGGTGGGCATCCTCACCTATGCCTTCGCCCTCAAGCACCTGGCGATCATCGAGCTGTCGGCCCAGAGCGTCTGGACCTGGGTGTTCGCCTTTGTGTTCTATGACTTCTGCTACTACTGGCTGCATCGCATGGGCCATGAGCGCAACATCCTCTGGGCCGCGCATTCCGTGCATCACCAGAGCGAGGACTACAATCTCAGCACCGCCTTGCGCCAGACCAGCACCGGCTTCCTGCTGAGCTGGATCTTCTACTTGCCGCTGGCCGTGTTGGGCGTGCCGCTGGTGGTGTTTATCAGCGTGGCGTCCCTCAACCTGCTGTATCAATTCTGGGTGCATACGCGGCATGTGCCGAAGCTCGGCTGGTACGAGTGGTTCTTCGTCACGCCATCCAATCATCGGGCCCACCATGCACAGAACGCTCTCTACATGGATCGCAACTACGGCGGGGTGTTCATTATTTGGGACCGCCTGTTTGGCTCCTTCCAGGAAGAAGACGATAACGAGCCGGTAATCTTTGGCGTGACCACACCCTTGGCCAGCTGGAACCCGCTGTGGGCCAACCTGCAGTTTTATGCGCAGCTGTGGAGTGATGCACGGCGCACCGAAAGTGGGTGGGACAAGCTGCGGATCTGGTTCATGCGCACCGGTTGGCGCCCGGCGGATGTGGCGGCAAAGTACCCGATGGCCAAGCCGGACTTGAGCCAGTTCCGCAAGTTCGAGGTGCCGCTGGATGGGCGCCAACAGATTTACATCGCGCTGCAGTTTGCCGCGTACGTGGGTTTTGGCAGCTACCTGATGAATTTCGGCGAGGGCTTGCCGACCGCTGCCCTGGTGTTGGGCTGGAGCGCGATGGCATTGGGGTTGTTTACCCTGGGGGTGGCGCTGGAGAACCGCCCGTGGGCGTTGAAGGCTGAACTGCTGCGCCTGGCACTGAATGTGCCTTTGGTGTGGCTGGCGCCGCTGGTGGGGCTGTGGCCGGCCAGCGCGTTGGGCTGGCTGGGGCTGGTCAGTTACAGCTTGCTCAGCGGCATCGGCCTCTACTGTTGCAGAGACCGGCTTACTCGACTGGCGTCGTAGGCTTTTCGGCTTTTTCAGGTTCGCCGGCCGCCAGGCGAACCTTCTCGGCGGCACAGGCTTCGCGGGTCAGGCGGGCGTTCTTGACGCGCCGGCGAATCCACAAGCCCAGGCCCAGCACCAGCAGTGCGCCCAGCACCCACAGCTCGTATTTCTTGACGCTGCCCAGCATGCCTTCCAGTACCGCGCCGAAATGGTAAGCCGCAGCGCCCAGCGCAGCGGCCCACACGGCGGCGCCAATCCCGTTGAGCAACAAGTAGCGACCCGGCGGGTAGCCCGACAAACCAATGGCCACCGGCATCACCGTGCGCAAACCGTAGACAAACCGGAAGCTCAGCACCCAGATGTCCGGGTGCTTGCGAATATGCTCCAGGGCCTTGTCGCCCAGCAGTTGCCAGCGCGGCTTGCGCGCCAACAGTTTGCGGCCGTGCTTGCGTCCCAGGAAGTACCACAACTGGTCGCCGGCGTAGCTGCCGAAAAAGGCAACGACCACCACCAGGTTGATATCCATGTATCCACGGAACGCCAGGAAGCCTGCGAGAACCAGGATGGTTTCGCCTTCGAAGAAGGTGCCTAGGAACAGCGCAAAGTAGCCGAAGTCATGCAGAAATTGTTGAAGCATGGTCTGGGTGCTGGCGAAATGAACGCGCAGCCTACGCCTTCGTGAACATTCATGAAAGTATCGAGATGTGTCACGAAGTGAACAATTCCTACATAAACGACGAATGCGACTACAGGTCGCACGCCGGTTGCCTTACGGCGCATGAGCTAACCACAACTGTAATTCCTTCGTCATAATGGCCGCTTATAACTGTCACGCTCGCCCGTCAAGCCGGGCTCAGGAGTCTGCCGTGAGCTTTACCCCCGCCAACCGCCTGTTTCCCGCCACTCGTCTGCGTCGCAACCGTCGTGATGATTTTTCCCGGCGCCTGGTGCGTGAAAACGTGCTGACGGTGAATGATCTGATCCTGCCGGTGTTTGTGCTGGACGGTGAAAATCGTCGGGAAGCGGTGGCGTCGATGCCGGGCGTGGAGCGCTTGACCATTGATTTGCTGCTCGAAGAGGCCGCGAACTGGGTTGAACTGGGGATTCCGGCGCTGGCGCTGTTCCCGGTCACGCCGTCTGGGCTGAAGTCACTGAACGCCGCCGAAGCCTGGAACCCCGACGGCATCGCCCAGCGCGCCACCCGCGCCTTGCGTGAACGCTTTCCGGAGCTGGGGGTGATTACCGATGTGGCGCTGGACCCGTTCACCACCCACGGGCAGGATGGCATTCTCGACGAAGAAGGCTATGTTCAGAACGACATCACCGTTGATGCGCTGGTAAAACAGGCCTTGTCCCACGCCGCAGCGGGCGCCCAGGTGGTGGCCCCCTCGGACATGATGGACGGTCGCATCCAGGCGATTCGCGAAGCCCTGGAGCTGGCCGGCCACGTCAACGTGCGCATCATGGCCTACTCGGCCAAGTACGCCAGCGCCTATTACGGCCCGTTCCGCGATGCGGTGGGTTCGGCGCTGAACCTGGGCAAGGCCAACAAGGCCTCGTACCAGATGGACCCGGCCAACAGCCACGAAGCCCTGCACGAAGTGGCCGCGGACCTGGCCGAAGGCGCCGACATGGTGATGGTCAAGCCCGGGATGCCGTACCTCGACATCCTTTATCGGGTCAAAGAGGAATTCAAGGTGCCGACCTTTGTCTATCAGGTCAGCGGTGAATACGCCATGCACATGGCCGCGATCCAGAATGGTTGGTTGAGTGAAGGGGTGATCCTTGAATCCCTGACTGCCTTTAAACGCGCGGGTGCCGATGGCATCCTGACTTACTTCGCCGCCCGCGCTGCCCAATTGCTTAGAGAGCAACACTAGCCCTCACAGGAACACTCGATGAATACCGAAGGACTCACAGAAGTTGCCGTAAAAGACGCTCACCCGGTGGTCGAACAAGCTACCGAGACCCCGCCGGAGCTGGAGCCGGCCCCGCCTGCCGTGGTGGCCGAAGCGCCCGCTGCCGCGCCGGTACCGGTGGTTGCGGTTACCAACCTGGATGACAGCAGCCTGTACATCCATCGCGAGCTGTCACAACTGCAATTCAACATCCGCGTGCTGGAACAGGCACTGGATGAGTCCTATCCGTTGCTGGAGCGGCTGAAATTCCTGCTGATCTTCTCCAGCAACCTGGACGAGTTCTTCGAGATCCGTGTCGCCGGCCTGAAGAAGCAGATCACGTTCGCCCGTGAACAAGCCGGTGCCGACGGCCTGCAACCGCATCAGGCCCTGGCCCGCATCAGCGAGCTGGTACACGGCCACGTGGACCGCCAATACGCGATCCTCAATGACATCCTGCTGCCGGAACTGGAAAAGCATCACGTGCGCTTCATCCGGCGCCGGCACTGGACCACCAAGATCAAGACCTGGGTGCGCCGCTACTTCCGCGACGAAATCTCGCCGATCATCACCCCCATCGGCCTCGACCCGACGCACCCGTTCCCGCTGCTGGTGAACAAGAGCCTGAACTTCATCGTCGAGCTGGAAGGTATCGATGCCTTCGGTCGCGACTCGGGCCTTGCGATCATTCCGGCACCGCGCCTGTTGCCACGGATCATCAAGGTACCGGAAGAGGTGGGGGGCGCTGGCGATAACTATGTATTCCTTTCGTCGATGATCCACGCCCACGCCGATGACCTGTTCCAGGGCATGAAGGTCAAGGGCTGCTACCAGTTCCGCCTGACCCGTAACGCCGACCTGGCGCTGGACTCCGAAGACGTCGAAGACTTGGCCCGCGCCCTGCGCGGCGAGCTGTTCTCCCGTCGCTACGGTGATGCGGTGCGCCTGGAAGTGGCGGACACATGTCCGAAACACCTGTCCGACTACCTGCTCAAGCAGTTCAACCTGAGCGAGACCGAGCTGTACCAGGTCAATGGCCCGGTGAACCTGACGCGCCTGTTCAGCATTACTGGTCTGGACAGCCACCCGGAGCTGCAATACACGCCGTTCACCCCGCAGATCCCGAAACTGCTGCAAAACAGCGAGAACATCTTCAGTGTGGTGAGCAAGCAGGACATTCTGCTGCTGCACCCGTTCGAGTCCTTCACCCCGGTGGTCGACCTGCTGCGCCAGGCCGCCAAGGACCCGCACGTGCTGGCTGTGCGCCAAACCCTGTACCGCTCCGGCGCCAACTCCGAAATCGTCGATGCGCTGGTAGACGCCGCGCGTAACGGCAAGGAAGTGACGGCGGTGATCGAACTGCGGGCGCGGTTCGACGAAGAGTCCAACCTGCAACTGGCCAGCCGTCTGCAAGCCGCCGGTGCGGTGGTGATCTACGGCGTGGTCGGCTTCAAGACCCACGCCAAGATGATGCTGATCCTGCGCCGCGAAGCCGGTGAGATCGTGCGCTACGCCCACTTGGGCACCGGCAACTACCACGCCGGCAACGCCAAGCTCTACACCGACTACAGCCTCCTGACCTCCGACGACGCCTTGTGTGAAGACGTCGGCAAGCTGTTCAGCCAGTTGATCGGCATGGGCAAGACCTTGCGCATGAAGAAACTGCTGCACGCGCCGTTCACCCTGAAGAAGGGCATGCTCGACATGATTGCCCGCGAGACCCAGTTCGCCCTCGAAGGCAAGCCGGCGCACATCATCGCCAAGTTCAACTCGCTGACCGATCCGAAGATCATCCGCGCGCTGTACAAGGCCAGCCAGTCGGGTGTGCGTATCGATTTGGTGGTGCGTGGCATGTGCTGCCTGCGGCCGGGCATCGCCGGGGTATCCCATAACATCCACGTGCGTTCGATCATCGGGCGCTTCCTGGAGCACACGCGGGTGTTCTACTTCCTCAATGGCGGCGAGGAGCAGATGTTCCTCTCCAGTGCCGACTGGATGGAGCGCAACCTCGACAAGCGTGTGGAGACCTGCTTCCCGGTGGAAGGCAAGAAACTGATCATGCGGGTCAAGAAGGAGCTGGAAAGTTATCTCACCGATAACACCCACAGCTGGAGCCTGCAGTCGGACGGGCGCTACGTGCGCAACACCCCGACCGGCAACCAGAACCCGCGCAGCGCCCAGGCGACGTTGCTGGAGAAGCTGGGCAGCCCGATTCTGACGGTGAACTAAAAACCGACGCGGTCAAAAATGTGGGAGCGGGCTTGCTCGCGAAAGCGGTGGATCAGTCGATGAATC
>NZ_JBSVWQ010000175.1:0-12035 GCF_054071215.1 Pseudomonas sp. SDO5522_S412
TCAGTCACTGAATGTGTTTCTGATACACCGCTTTCGCGAGCAAGCCCGCTCCCACATTGGGTCTTCAATACCTTGAGATTGGCTTACTCGGCGATAAGCCAATCCATCTGCCAGCCACCCTGGGTTTGCCCAAGCTGCTTGGACAACCACGGCAGCAGCTCACGCAACTCCTCCTCCAGCCCCCACGGCGGATTGGCAATCGCCAGACCCGAACCGGTCAGGGTGTTGGGCGTGTCCAGCGGATGCACCAGCAATTCCACCCGCAGCAACTTCGGCGCACCGGTACCGGCCAGGTCCTGGTAGAAGCGGCGCAGCATGCGCTGGTCCTTCACCGGGTACCAGATCGCAGCCACCGTCTGGCGCATCCGGCTCACGGCTTCCTTGAGGGACGCGGCGCAGCGCTGCATCTCGTCGAGCTTCTCGAACGGCGGGTCTATCAACATCAACGCACGCTTTTCCGGCACCGGCAGCAATGCCCGCGGCACGTGCCAACCTTCGCCAAGGTGGACTTTCACCCGACGATCACCCTTCATGTTGTCCTTGAGCAGCAGGCCGTCTTCCGGGTGCTTTTCGTTGAGCAGCACGCGGTCCTGAGGACGAGTCAGGCGTCGCGCCAGCTCCGGCGAACCCGGGTAGTAGCGCAATTCGCCATCCGGGTTCATCTCGTGCAGCACACGCATGTAATCGGCGGTCAGCGGCGGCAGGTCGGCCTGGCCCCACAGGCGGGCGATGCCTTCCAGGTATTCACCGGTACGGTTCGCCTGGTCGCCCTGCAGGTCGTACAGACCAATGCCGGCGTGGGTGTCGAGATAGGCAAACGGCTGCTCCTTGCGCGACATCAGGGCGATGAGGCGGGTCAAGGTAAGGTGTTTGAAGACATCGGCGTGGTTGCCGGCGTGATAGGCGTGACGATAATTCATGGTTGCTCCTGCGCAGGGGGCGAAGTTTACCTTTTACGCAGGCAAAGGTGCAGGGCTGCGCGTCAGGTGGCGCTTATGCCGCAAACACAGGGGCGCTGCCGAAAATAGTCTAATTGGCGGTGCGAAAGCGGATTTATTGTGGCGAGCAATTATCCATGGAGGTCATAACAACTCATGAAAGACGCCACCATCGCTTTGCACCATGGCTTCAAGTCGGACCCGACTACCAAGGCCGTCGCCGTGCCGATCTACCAGAACGTCGCTTTCGAATTCGATAACGCCCAGCACGGCGCCGACCTGTTCAACCTCGACGTGCCCGGCAATATCTACACGCGCATCATGAACCCCACCAACGACGTGCTGGAGCAACGCATCGCAGCACTCGAAGGCGGCATCGCGGCCCTGGCGGTGTCGGCCGGCAGCGCGGCGATCCACTACGCGATCCAGACCCTGACCCGTGCCGGTGACAACATCGTCACCACCCCGCAGCTGTACGGTGGCACCTACACCCTGTTCGCCCACTTGCTGCCGAGCTTCGGCGTTGACGTGCGCTTCGCCCGTGACGACTGCGCCGAAGCCATCGCCGAGCTGATCGATGACAACACCAAACTGGTGTACTGCGAGAGCATCGGCAACCCGGCAGGCAATATCATCGATATCGAAGCCCTGGCCAACGTCGCCCACGCCCGTGGCGTGCCGCTGATGGTGGACAACACCGTGGCCACGCCAATCCTGTGCAAGCCGATCCAGTTCGGCGCGGACATCGTCGTGCATTCGGTGACCAAATACGTGGGCGGCCACGGCAACTCGCTGGGTGGCGTGATCGTCGACAGCGGCACCTTTCCCTGGACCCAGTACCCGGAGAAATTCCCCGGCCTCAACCAGCCGGAGCCGGCCTATCACGGTGTGGTCTACACCGAAAAATTCGGCCCGGCGGCGTTCATTGCCCGCGCCCGTACCGTGCCGCTGCGCAACACCGGCGCGGCCCTGGCGCCGATGAATGCATTCCTGCTGCTGCAAGGCCTGGAAACCCTGGCCCTGCGCATGGAGCGCCACACCGAAAACGCCTTGAGGATTGCCCACTTCCTGCAAGACCACGCACTGGTGGAGTGGGTCAGCTACGCCGGCCTGCCGGATCACCCCCACCATCACCTGGCGCAGAAATACATGCAGGGCAAACCGTCGGCGATTCTGTCCTTCGGCCTGAAGGGTGGTTATGAGGCGGGCGTGCGTTTCTACGATTCGCTGCAGATCTTCAAGCGCCTGGTGAACATCGGCGATGCCAAGTCCCTGGCCTGCCACCCGGCGTCCACCACCCATCGCCAGATGAATGAACAGGAGCAGGCGAAGGCCGGGGTGAAGCCGGAGATGATTCGCCTGTCTGTCGGCATTGAGGCGATTGAGGACCTGATCGAAGACTTGCAGCAGTCGCTGGCCTCAACCCAGCTCTGAGGCCAGCCAGGCGGCCAGCGCCTGATGGCTGACATCCGGCCGGCGCACGAAGTAGGCGACCTTGTGCTTCAAGGTCGCCGGCACAAAGGCGCTGTATAGGTCCGGGCGCTGTTCTTCCAGCCATTGCAACAGGTTGTCCACCTGCGTAACGCTCGATTGCTCACCCAGGTGCTGGAGAACCTGCGGCGGCACTTGCCACCATGGGCCGGGCTTTGCCGCTCCCGCTGCCGTAACCGCTACCTCATGCTGGCGACCATTGATCCAGTAGCGACTGAACACCGGGAGCAACTCCTTTGCCTGTGGCCCCAGCGCCTGCAACACAGGCAGGACATAAGCACCGTCCCAGAAGCGAAAGAACACCGCCGGCCCTTCCGGCAACAGTACCTTGGTCAGGCTGCGCAGATGCTCGACGACGGTGTGCAAGGAACAGGACGACACCGCCAGCCAACCCCAGTCGATACCTTCACATTCAGCGGCCCATTTCAAAAAAGCGCTGTCGACGGCGACCACCGCGACGTAGGGCATGACCTCCTCCCACGCTGCATACTCGCTACCCGCCCAGATGGGGCTAAGTGCACGTCCGTCGGTACGCCGCCACGCATCGAGCGGTTTGCAGTCGCTGGCATTGCCCATCACCACAAACAACTGCTCGCCCGCCTGCAACGGCGCAGCCTCAAGCCACTGCCCGGGAGAAATCATGGCGCACCCGCGGGCAGTGATGTATTGCGATGCAGGGGCGTATTGCACACGCCATTCCTGCAGCGCTCGCACTCTTCGCAAAAGGGTGCGCTGCGCTTCAGGCTTGACACCTGGACGGCACTCAACGGTGCAGGCATTACCGCCAGCAACTTTTCCTGCAGCCCCGGCGTCAGCGGCGCTCCCGCCGGTGCCGGGGCGCCGCCAAGCTGGATTTGCGTGCTGCTGAAAATCCCGCCCGCCGAAACGTTGATCCACTGCCCACCGGCCTGGAGGGTCACGCTGGCACCCGCATCAATAACGACGTTTTGCCCGGCACCGATGTGAATGGTCAACCCGGCACGTACCTGCTGGGAGCCCGCGACCATCAGGTGATCGTCCTGCTTGAGTTCGGTCAGGCGGTTGCCGTGGGTGGTGCGCTGTTCTTCGCCCTGAAGCTCGTGACGATCAAGGCCTTTGACGATCACGTCGCGCTGGTTGTCGACCTGCACGTGCTGGTCGTGCAGTACATGCTGGGTCCAGTTGCGCTGGGCGCGCAGGTAGATTTCCTCGGCACCCTTGCGGTCCTCGATGCGCAGCTCGTTGTAGCCACCGCCGCCGGGGCTGGTCTGGCTACGGAAGATGCTGCGGGTCTTGTCGGCTGGCAGGTCCAGCGGCACCGGCGTGGCGGCATTGGCCAGGCAACCGACCACCAGCGGCGTGTCGGCGTCGCCGTCGACGAAACCCACCAGCACCTCCATGCCCACCCGCGGGATCAACACCGAGCCGTAGTGCTCATGGGCCCAGCCACTGGCCACCCGCAGCCAGCAACTGGAATGTTCGTCGTGCTCCCCGGCGCGATCCCAGGCCATCTGCACCTTGACCCGGCCATACTCGTCACAATGGATCTCGCTGCCTGCCGGCCCTGTAACCACGGCGTTTTGATAGCCAGACACCGGCGGTCGCGATACCAGCAGCGGTGTTCGAAACGGCACCTCCCATGGCGTTACGACAAAGTGATTGCTGTAGCCCTGAGCCGATTCATCACCTGAGGCGTCGATGGTCGACTCCTCCAGCACCTGAGGCTGGCGCCCTGCATGCGTCACCTGGGTGACCAGCCACAAATCATTCCATTCCTGGCGAGGATGCCCTCCCATCCTCAGGAACTGCCCGCTGACCAGGGACGGCTGGTCGCTATGGCCACTGGCCTGGCGAAAGTCACCGCGATGGCGCTCCAACCTACGTTGCGCCAGGTATTTACCATGAGCGCGATCCGTAAAATTCCCGGGATAACACTGTTCCTCCAGCATGGGACGCTGGCCGCCGGACACCGTGCTTTCCAAGGTCAGGCGTGGCTTTCTGAAGTCGTAGTCCCGCAGATTCACATCGGTGGTACGGGTCTGCAACCGCAGGGTAAAACGCTTGATCACCGGCGTGTCGGCAACCATCCCCGAACCCGCCGCGTATTGAGTGGCTTGCTCAGGCTGGGCGAACACGCTCTGGTCATCGCCGAACACCAAAAGGTGGCGCTCGGGGTGATGCTGGAAGTGGTAGTGAATGCCCGACTCGGCGCACAAGCGCTGGATGAACGCCAGATCGGTTTCGCCAAACTGAACGCAGTACTCACGCTCGGGGTACACCCCGCTCAGTTGAAACGAGAAGGCATCCGCCTGGATACCCTGCCCTTCCAGCACCAGTGCAATGATCTGCGGCACCGTCCGGTTCTGGAAAATCCGCTGGTGAGCGCTGTGCTCAAGATAAGCCAACTGCGGAACCAGCGTGATCTGATAACGCGTCAGGCGCTTGCCCGAGTCGCCTTGCGCCACCCGATAGACCTGGCCATGAATACCATGGCCATGCGCATCAAACCCCAGGAACGCCTGGCGATGCATCAAGCTTTCCAGGTCAAGGTCGGGTTGCTCGCTGACCAGTTCAAGGTCAAAACGATAGGGCAGGCTGATGAATTCATCGCCCGTGAACTCACGTACCTTGAGATCACTGGGCACACCGTCGAGGGTCAGGCTAAAGGCACTTTGATTGGCAGGAGCGAACATCCGGTGTTTCTCTGCGAGTAGTGGGTGGCCGATTCTGCACCAGCTGTTTGCCGAGCTGAGTGCGCTGCAGGCAAATCAGTAAATCCCTACATCGCAGGCGCTTTAATCTTCATGTATCAGGCATCGAAGCCCTACCACCAGCGTGCTAGCGTATTCGTCCCCCGTCGCCCCATGACAATGGAAAAAACATGGCCACCCGCTACGCAAAAATCGTCCTGACCCTTGCCCTGGCAGCCTTCGCCACACTCGTGGCCTTCAGCAACATCACCGACTACGGCTCCAACTTTGCCTTCGTCAAACATGTGCTGAGCATGGACACCACCTTCCCCGGCAACGCCGCGATGTATCGCGCCATCACCACCCCATGGCTATGGCACGGTGCATATTGGCTGATCATCGCCGGTGAAGCACTGACGGCCGTGCTGCTGGCGCGTGGAGCACTGGCCTTGTGGCGGGCTCGTCGTGCCACAGCTATCGACTTCAATCGCGCCAAGAAAAGCGCAATCGTCGGGCTGACCCTGGGTTTCGTGGTGTGGTTCTTCGGCTTTATGGTGATCGGCGGCGAGTGGTTCCTGATGTGGCAATCCCATCAGTGGAACGGCCAGGAAGCGGCGTTCAAGTTCTATATGGCGATCCTGGGTGTGCTGATTTTTCTCAACCAGCCGGACACTGACCACGACTGAAAAACCACGAATTCAAAATCGGTGGATGCCCTTTCGCAAACTACTGTCAGATAGCTGACGGTAGTTTGTAGCCCTTTTCCCAAAGTATAAAAACCGCCTCACATTCAACGCTCACAGCCACCAGGCGAGCCCTTAAATTGGCCGTTTACTTCAGTGATCATCTGAATCTGTGAAAACAACACTGCGAGATCTGGAAGGCAAAAAAACGGCCCGTCATCCAAAAGATGCGGGCCGTTTTCACTTCAGCGGGCATTCAAGCCCCCGCCGATTACTTATTGAGGTTGTAGTCCGCCTCGGCTGCATCAAACCGCTGAAGCATGCCAGCCGTCGGAGCGCCCAGCTTGCTCACGAAGTAGATCGCCAGGCTGGCGAAGATGAAGCCCGGGATGATTTCGTACAGGCCAAACAGGCTGAAGTGCTTCCACACGATCACGGTGATCGCACCCACCAGGATGCCGGCCAATGCGCCATTACGCGTCATGCCTTTCCACAGTACGGAGATCAGCACCACAGGACCGAACGCAGCACCGAAACCGGCCCAGGCGTAGCTCACCAGGCCCAGTACGCGGTTTTCCGGGTTGGCGGCCATGGCGATGGCAATCAGCGCCACCAACAGCACCATGGCGCGACCGACCCATACCAGCTCGACCTGGGAGGCGTTTTTACGCAGGAAGGTTTTGTAGAAGTCTTCGGTGAGGGCACTGGAGCACACCAGCAACTGGCAGCTCAGGGTGCTCATTACCGCCGCCAGGATGGCCGACAGCAGCACACCGGCAATCCATGGGTTGAAGAGCAGCTTGGCCAGCTCGATGAACACACGCTCGTGGTTCTCGGTCACGGGACCGGCGACTTCCGGGTGCGCCGAGAAGTAGGCGATACCGAAGAAGCCCACCGCCACGGTGCCGCCCAGGCACAGGATCATCCAGGTCATGGAGATGCGACGGGCATTGGCAATCGATTTCACCGAATCCGCCGCCATGAAACGCGCGAGGATGTGCGGCTGGCCGAAGTAACCCAGGCCCCAGCCCATCAGCGAAATGATGCCGATGAAGGTGGTGTTTTTCAGCATGTTGAAGTTGTCAGGGTTCTGCGCTTCGATCGCCAGGAAGGTGGTGTCGACGCCACCGGTGGCCAGCAGCACGATGATCGGGGTCAGCAACAAGGCGAAGATCATCAGCGTGGCTTGCACGGTGTCGGTCCAGCTCACGGCCAGGAAACCACCGACGAAGGTGTAGGCAATGGTCGCGGCAGCACCGGCCCACAGCGCGGTCTCGTAAGACATGCCGAAGGTGCTTTCAAACAGACGGGCGCCAGCCACGATGCCGGAAGCGCAGTAGATGGTGAAGAACACCAGGATCACCACCGCAGAGATGATTCGCAGCAGGCCGCTTTTATCTTCGAAACGGCTGGAGAAGTAATCCGGCAGGGTCAGGGCGTCGCCGTTGTGCTCGGTCTGCACCCGCAGGCGGCCGGCTACAAACAGCCAGTTCAGGTAGGCACCGACGATCAGGCCGATGGCGATCCAGCTTTCCGACAGGCCAGACATGTAGATCGCGCCGGGCAAGCCCATCAGCAACCAGCCGCTCATGTCCGAGGCACCGGCCGAAAGCGCGGTAACCACGCTGCCGAGGCTGCGACCGCCGAGGATGTAGTCGGAAAGGTTGTTGGTGGAGCGATAGGCCATAAAGCCGATCAGCACCATGGCAGCGATATAGATCACAAATGTGATCAGGGTAGGATTACTTACGCTCATTGAGTTACGCCCTGGCTTTGTTTTTATGTAGCGGCGGTCTGTCCGGACGGCCATCCACTTTGCTAGTGGATAGACGAAGCCTGGCGCCGCGCATTTATGACTGACGTTTCCCCAGGAAAGCCATCAGCCGATGAACCGTCAGTAAGAGGTTGCACCTTGGGCGCGAATGCTATTCAACAAAGCAAATAAGGTGCAACCAGTTTCTTGAGAATAAGTTGCACCTTGATGTATTTTGCGAAAAACACCGTGTTTTTGCTCCTTTTCGGAGCAAGAGCAGCCAAAGTCAGAAGCAAATGCACCAAGGCGCAGCCGATTCGGCTGCGGCGATAATTTTTCCCGATCAGCATCAAAAATTTCATGGATAAAAAGGGTTGCACCCGGTTGCACCTCTCTCGGCGCAAAGCTAATCTTGCCGCCAGCTGATGCCACGCAGTAGTGGCACCCATGAGGATAAAAAGATGGCTACGACCACCCTTGGGGTCAAACTTGACGACCCGACCCGCGAGCGCCTGAAGGCGGCCGCGACCTCCATTGATCGCACGCCGCACTGGCTGATCAAGCAGGCGATTTTCAATTACCTGGAGAAACTCGAGGGTGGTGCAACCCTGGCCGAGCTCAACGGCCTGGGCAGCAAGGACGCGGAAGAAGCCGGCGAGGTCCAGACCGACCACGCCCACCAGTGCTTCCTGGAATTTGCCGAAAGCATCCTGCCGCAATCCGTACTGCGCGCCTCGATCACCGCCGCCTACCGTCGCCCGGAGCCGGAAGTGGTGCCGATGCTGATCGAGCAGGCTCGCTTGCCCGCGGCAATGGCCGAGGCCACCAACAAGCTCGCCTCTTCGATCGCCGAGAAACTGCGCAATCAGAAAAGCGCCGGCGGCCGTGCAGGCATCGTCCAGGGCCTGCTGCAAGAATTTTCCCTGTCGTCCCAGGAAGGCGTAGCGCTGATGTGCCTCGCCGAAGCGCTGCTGCGCATCCCGGACAAGGGCACCCGCGACGCACTGATCCGCGACAAGATCAGCACCGGCAACTGGCACCCGCACCTGGGCAACAGCCCGTCGCTGTTCGTCAACGCCGCCACCTGGGGCCTGTTGCTGACCGGCAAACTGGTCGCCACCCACAACGAAGCCGGCCTGACCTCGTCCCTGAGCCGCATCATCGGCAAGAGCGGCGAGCCGATGATCCGCAAGGGCGTCGACATGGCCATGCGCCTGATGGGCGAGCAGTTCGTCACCGGCGAAACCATCGCCGAAGCCCTGGCCAATGCGAGCAAGTTCGAAGCCAAGGGCTTCCGCTATTCCTACGACATGCTCGGTGAAGCCGCACTTACCGAACATGACGCCCAGAAATACCTGGCCTCGTACGAACAAGCCATCCACTCGATCGGCAAGGCGTCCCACGGTCGCGGGATTTATGAAGGCCCGGGCATTTCCATCAAGCTCTCGGCCCTGCACCCGCGTTACAGCCGTGCGCAGTACGAGCGCGTGATGGACGAGTTGTACCCGCGCCTGCTGTCGCTGACCCTGCTGGCCAAGCAGTACGACATCGGCCTGAACATCGACGCCGAAGAAGCCGACCGCCTGGAGCTGTCCCTCGACCTGCTGGAACGCCTGTGCTTCGAGCCGCAACTGACCGGCTGGAACGGCATCGGTTTCGTGATCCAGGCTTACCAGAAGCGTTGCCCGTATGTGATCGACTACGTGATCGACCTGGCACGCCGCAGCCGCCACCGCCTGATGATCCGCCTGGTAAAAGGCGCGTACTGGGACAGCGAAATCAAGCGCGCCCAGGTCGAAGGTCTGGAAGGCTATCCGGTGTACACCCGCAAGGTGTACACCGACGTTTCCTACATTGCCTGCGCACGCAAACTGCTTTCGGTACCGGAAGTTATCTATCCGCAGTTCGCCACCCACAACGCTCACACCTTGTCGGCGATTTACCATATTGCCGGTCAGAACTATTACCCCGGCCAGTACGAGTTCCAATGCCTGCACGGCATGGGCGAGCCTCTGTACGAGCAGGTTGTAGGCAAGGTCTCCGAAGGCAAGCTGAACCGTCCGTGCCGCGTGTACGCACCCGTCGGCACCCACGAAACACTGCTGGCTTACCTGGTGCGTCGCTTGCTGGAAAACGGCGCCAACACCTCGTTCGTCAACCGTATTGCCGACCAATCCATCTCGATCCAGGAGCTGGTGGCCGATCCAGTGGCCAGCATCGAGCAGATGGCGACGCTGGAAGGCGGCTTCGGCCTGCCGCACCCGCGTATCCCGCTGCCGCGTGACCTGTATGGTGCCGAGCGCGCCAACTCCGCCGGTATCGACCTGGCCAACGAACACCGCCTGGCGTCGCTGTCCTGCGCCTTGCTGGCTACCGCGCATAACAACTGGAAAGCCGCGCCGATGCTCGGTTGCGCTTCCAGCAATGAAGCGGCTGCACCGGTGTTGAACCCGTCGGATCTGCGTGACGTCGTCGGCCACGTACAGGAAGCAACTGTCGAAGACGTCGACAACGCCATCCAGTGCGCCCTGAACGCTGCGCCAATCTGGCAGGCCACCCCGCCCGCCGAACGCGCCGCGATCCTGGAACGTGCCGCCGACCTGATGGAAGGCGAGATCCAGCCGCTGATGGGCCTGCTGGCCCGCGAAGCCGGCAAGACCTTCGCCAACGCCATCGCCGAAGTGCGTGAAGCCGTGGACTTCCTGCGTTACTACGCGGTGCAGGCTCGCAACGATTTCACCAACGACGCTCACCGCCCGCTGGGCCCGGTGGTGTGCATCAGCCCGTGGAACTTCCCGCTGGCGATCTTCAGTGGCCAGGTCGCCGCTGCACTGGCCGCCGGCAACCCGGTACTGGCCAAGCCTGCCGAGCAAACACCGCTGGTGGCCGCACAAGCCGTGCGCCTGCTGCTGGAAGCCGGGATTCCGGAAGGCGTGCTGCAACTGCTGCCGGGCCAGGGCGAAACCGTCGGTGCGCGCCTGGTGGGTGATGATCGCGTCAAGGGCGTGATGTTCACCGGTTCCACCGAGGTTGCGCGCTTGCTGCAACGCAGTGTCGCCGGCCGTCTGGATGCACAGGGTCGTCCGATTCCGCTGATCGCCGAAACCGGTGGCCAGAACGCAATGATCGTCGACTCCTCGGCACTCACCGAACAAGTGGTGATCGACGTAGTGTCGTCGGCCTTCGACAGTGCCGGTCAACGTTGCTCGGCCCTGCGCGTACTGTGCTTGCAGGAAGATTCCGCTGACCGCGTCATCGAAATGCTGAAAGGTGCCATGGCTGAATGCCGCCTCGGCAACCCGGAGCGCCTGTCGGTGGATATTGGCCCGGTGATCGACGCCGAAGCCAAGGCTGGCATCGAGAAACATATCCAGGCCATGCGCGACAAAGGCCGCAACGTTTACCAGGTCGCGATTGCCGATAGCGAAGAGATCAAGCGCGGTACCTTCGTGATGCCAACCCTGATCGAACTGGAAAGCTTCGACGAACTGCAACGGGAGATCTTCGGCCCGGTGCTGCACGTGGTGCGCTACAAGCGCAAAGAGATCGACCAGCTTATCGGCCAGATCAATGCCTCCGGCTATGGCCTGACCCTGGGCGTGCACACCCGCATCGACGAGACCATCGCCAAGGTGATCGACAACGTCCATGCCGGTAACGTCTACGTTAACCGCAACATCGTGGGTGCCGTGGTCGGTGTGCAGCCGTTCGGTGGCGAAGGCTTGTCGGGCACTGGCCCGAAAGCTGGCGGCCCGCTGTATCTGTACCGTTTGCTGTCGACCCGTCCTACGGACGCCATCGAGCAATCCTTCGTCCGTGGTGATGCACTGGCCGCACCGGATGTTCGCCTGCGGGATGCCATGAGCAAGCCGCTGACCGCCCTGAAAGCCTGGGCCGACAGCAGCAAGCTCAGCGACTTGAGCGCCCTGTGCGTGCAGTTCGCCGCGCAATCCCAAAGCGGTATCACCCGCCAACTGGCCGGCCCGACCGGCGAGCGCAACAGCTACGCCATCCTGCCCCGCGAGCACGTGTTGTGCCTGGCGGAAGTGGAAGGCGACCTGCTGACGCAACTGGCGGCCGTGCTGGCAGTCGGCGGCTCGGCGGTATGGCCGGAAACTGAATTGACCAAGGCCGTGTTCGCACGCTTGCCGAAGGATATTCAGGCGAAGATCACGCGGGTGGCTGACTGGACCAAGGATGAAACCGTGTTTGATGCCGTGCTGCATCACGGTGATTCCGACCAACTGCGCGGGGTTTGCCAGCAAGTGGCCAAGCGTGGCGGGGCGATTGTCGGGGTTCACGGTTTGTCTTCGGGCGAAACCGGGATTGCCCTGGAGCGCCTGGTGATCGAGCGGGCGTTGAGCGTCAACACTGCTGCTGCGGGTGGTAACGCCAGCCTGATGACCATCGGCTAACTGACGAAACGCGGTCAAAATGTGGGAGCGGGCTTGCTCGCGAATGCGCAGTGTCAGTCGCCAGATGTACTGACTGATCCACCGCA
>NZ_JBSVWQ010000176.1:0-11974 GCF_054071215.1 Pseudomonas sp. SDO5522_S412
CGGGAGCAAGCTCCCTCGCCACAGCAATCTCCCTCCCCACGGCAAGCTCCCCCCCCCCCACAGCAATCTCCCCCGCCACAAAAGCCTTTCCGGTTGTTTGTAAACCGCTATAACAACGACAGCGGGTAACTGATGAATATCCGGTTTTCATCAAACTCGTTGGTACTGAAATCCCGGCGCATCGTTGCGTTGCGCCAGCGCACATTCAGGTCCCGCAGTGGACCGCTTTGTACCGTGTAGGCCAGCTCCGACTCACGGCCCCACTCCTTGCCATTGGTGATTGCCCCGGTGTGCACGTTATCGCCACTGATGTAGCGGTTCATCATGGTCAACCCGGGAATGCCCAGTACCACGAAGTTGAAGTCGTGCCGCACCTGCCAGGACTTTTCCTTGGCGTTGTCGTAGCTGGCGTTGTAGCTGTCGTTGGCCAGGGTGCCGCCGCTGGTGCCGTTGACCCGCATCCAGGCGCTGTCGCCGCTGAGTTTCTGCAGGCCGATATAGAAGCTGTTGCCTTTGTATTTGGCCGAGAGCAGGGCGAACGCGGTTTTGTTGTCGAGGTCGCCGGCCAGGGCCTTGCCGTCTTCCTTGCCGGTGAAGAACCCGAGGTTGGCGCCCAGGGTCCAGTCGCCCACGGGCTGGCTGTGGGTGAGGTTGAAATACTGTTGCTGGTAGATGTCACTGAGTTCGGCGTACCACACGCCAACCTGGGTGCGCTTGTCGTTGAAGGTGTATTCGCCGCCGCCGAAGTTGAAGCGGTCCGAGGTGAATGCGGCTTTGCCGTTGAGAAACATGTCATCCATGCTCGCGTCGTTGCGCGGGCTGTTGCCGCGGAACTGGCCGCCATACAAGGTCAGGCCGGCGATTTCCCTGGACGTTACCTGGCCGCCGCGGAACGTTTGCGGCAGTGAGCGGCCGTCATCCGAGCGCAGGATCGGCAGTACCGGCATCCATTCGCCGACTTTCAATTCTGTGTTCGACAGCCTGGTTTTCAGCGCCACGCCCAGGCGCCCGAAGTTATCGGCAGGGCGGCCATCGCTGCGGGTCGGCAGCAGTTGGGTGCCGGCGGTACCTTTGCCGCCGTCGAGTTTCTGCGAGTAAAGGCCCAGCACGTCCAGGCCGAAACCGACGGTGCCTTGGGTGAAGCCGGACCTGGCGTCGAGAATGAAGTTTTGCGTCCACTCCTCAGCCTTGCCCTGGGGGTAGGCGGGGTTGGTGAAGTTGCGGTTGAAGTAGGCGTTGCGCAGGTTGAGCGTGGCGGTGGCGTCATCGATGAAGCCTTCTGCCGAGGCGGTGGCGGGGAGGGTAAAGGCCAGGCTGCTCAAACCGATGGCGGCAAAACGGGTGGTGCCGGAGAACTGGCGGACGTGTTGGCTCACAGTGACGCTCCCTTGTCTTTTTGTTGTTTTTATTTTTTGTTATACGTTGTCGTACAACATTGAGGGCGATATTTGCGAGGTTTCAGGGGGATGTCAATCGAAAGTTATACGATGACTCCCTGCGTGAAGGGAGTCAGGGGGGAAGGAGTTATCCCGCTGCAACCATGGGCGGCAAGGTGCCAAGCAGCGAAACGGCGGCTACCGCTGAAACACCTAGTAACCATTCAATCATCACGCTGGCCTTCAAGGCAGGCAGCCGCTGCTCACAGTTGTGAATCCGCAGGCGGTTCAGCAGCGCCAGGGCGAGCATGCCGAACACCAGCAGCACCTTGATCAACAGGATCAGGGCGAACCCTGTGAACAAGGGCGTCGGCCAGAACTGCCCGGTGAGCACCCGCACGTTGATCAATCCGGTCACCAGCAGCCCTGTCACCAGGCCATAACCGATGCCACTGAAGCGCTTGAGGATCGGTTCCAACGGATAGCGGGGCGATTGCCTGAGGATCAACACCAGCAGGAGCAGGCCGCCCAGCCAGGCACCGACACACACCAGGTGCACCACCTGATTGAGGATCAGCAACTGTCCGGCCATGCCATTGAGCATGGCGCCATGGCCCACCGGTGCCAGTGTCGCCAGCAGCAATGCACAGAGCGGCAGGCGCAACGCTTTCCACGGCGTCATCAGGCCCAGAACCAGCAGCACGTTCAGTAGCAAGTGCCAGGTCCAGACCTGGCCGAAGAAGGTTTTGCCCAGCACCAACTGCACGGTCGACCATTCCAGCGCGCCCAGCCCGACACCGGCCATGCTCGCGCTGATCAACAGCAGCCACGCCACCCCCGACACCAATGCCAGCCACGCCAACCCTTGGGTGATGCGCGACAGTTGGCGGTCCAGCACCGGTTGCGGTCCCGCGCCCAGCAGCCAGGGCCTGAACACACAGGCCCCGAACATCAACAGCACGACGATGAAATGCAGGAAACGGCACAGCACCAGCAGGGTGGCCATGGATTATTGGCCGACCTTGAAGCTGTATTCACCGTTGCTCTTGTGGGTATCCACCGAGACCGCGTTCCACACCACTTTGTAGGTGCCGGCGGCCAAGGGTGCGGCCGGTGTCACCACCAATACTTTCTTGTCGGCGTCCGGGGTTTCCAGGCCCTTGATCGCGACTTCGGTGCCGTCCTTGCTCAGGGATACCTTGGTGAAGGTCGCTTCAACGCCTTCGCTGAACGTCAGGCGCAGGTCCTTGGGCGCGGCGACGCTGCTGTCGGCGGCAGGCTCCGAGCTTTTCAGGTGGGCGTGGGCAAACGCGGCCGAGGCGCCCAGCAGGGAAGCGAGCAGGGCAACGGTGGTGAGGGTCTTCTTGATCAACATTGTTCAATACCTTCAGGTGAGAGTCAGTCGTTCGGTAGTGCCATGTGCAACAAGGGGAAGGGCTTGCCTTCGCCATCGACGGGCGAGCGGCCGGTCTGGATAAAACCATAGTGCAGGTAGAAACCCACGGCCTGTGGATTCTGCTCGTTCACGTCGACCCGCAGGGTGTCGTGGCGGGCGCGTACGAAGTCCAGCAACTGGCGACCGATGCCCTGGCCGCGTCGGTTCGGGTCGATAAACAGCATCTCGACATTATTGCCGCCGGTGCCGACGAAGCCGCCAATGCCTTGGGTATCTTCGTACACCCACACTTCAAGTGCGGGCATCGGCAGGTAGCAGTCGCGTACCAGGGGCAGCAGGCGCTGGATGTCGTCTTCGCTGAGAAAGTCATGGGTGGCGCGCACCGAGCGTTCCCACAGTGCACCCAGCACCGGGTCGTCGCACGCGCTTCGCTGTCGAATAGTCATGGGGGATGATCCTTCGAGGGGATGGCGATGCTAACCAATCCGCTATCGGCGGGGAAGGTTCTTGTACGAAGTTTCACAGTGGCGTGTCGCCGCGATCTAGAGCGGATGGTAGTCTTGAAGCCATGTTGTTGTCAGGGAGCCCTTATGGGCAATCACAAGATCGGTATTCGTCGGGTCAACGTCGAAAAGATTCTGCTGGCGGCTGAAAAGGTCTTCGCCGAGAAGGGCTATGGCAGCACCGCCATGGCCGACATCGCTGAAGAAGTGCAACTGCCGCGCTCCAACCTGCATTACTACTTCAGTACCAAGAGCGAGCTGTACAGCGCGGTATTGTTCGACCTGCTCGAGGTGTGGAAGCAGGACGCCTTGTGCTTCGAGATGTTCGACGACCCGCGGGTGGTGCTCAGTAGCTACATCCGCGCCAAGATGCAACATTCCCGCAGCCGGCCTTATGGTTCGAAAGTCTGGGCGAATGAAATCATCCACGGCGCGCCAACCCTGGGGGAGGCGCTGGATGTGAGCCTGTATGACTGGGCCAAGATGAAGGAAGCGAAGATTCGCCAGTGGGTGGAGGACAAGCGGATTTTGCCGGTGGAGCCGTCGAGCCTGCTGTATATGATCTGGGCGTCGACCCAGCACTATGCCGACTTTGATCATCAGGTGAAGATCCTGAATGACCATCAGCCGTTGTCGGACATGCAGTTTGAGCGGGCGGTGCAGACGGTGACGAGTGTGATCCTGCGGGGGATCGGGTTGGAGCCCTAGATCGTTCCCACGCTCCGCGTGGGAATGCCGCCTGGACGCTCTGCGTCCGTTCTTAAGGTCGTGACGCGGAGCGTCAACGGATGCATTCCCACGCGGAGCGTGGGAACGATCATTCAGGCTATACCGCCTCGCGGTAGGGGTTCCTCGGATCCTGCGTCCAGTTCAAAAACGGCTTCCCGGTATCCACCGGCACCATCTCGATACAGTCCGCCACCGGGCAGGTGATCTGGCACAGGTTGCACCCCACGCACTCATCATCGATCACCTCGTATTTATGTGTCCCATCCGCCTGCTTCAAGCTGGCAATCGCCTGGTGCGACGTATCTTCACAGGCAATATGGCAACGCCCACAGCCAATACATGCCGCCTGGTCAATTTTGGCGATCACCTGGTAATTGATATCCAGGTACTTCCAATCCGTCGTATTGCCCACCGCCCGCCCGGAAAATTCCTGCAGGCTGCTGTAACCCTGGCTGTCCATCCACCGCGACAGCCCGTCCTTCATTTCTTCGACAATCCGAAACCCATGCAGCATCGCCGCCGTGCACACCTGCACCGCGCCGCAGCCCAGCGCGACGAATTCCGCTGCATCGCGCCAGTTGCCAATCCCGCCAATCCCGCAGATCGGCAAGCCTTGTGTCTGTGGGTCCCGGGCAATCTCCGCCACCATGTTCAGCGCAATCGGTTTCACCGCCGAGCCGCAGTAACCCCCGTGGGTGCTTTGGGTGCCGACCATCGGCAGGGCGACCATGCGCTCCAGGTCGACACTGGTGATGGAGTTGATGGTGTTGATCAGCGACACCGCATCCGCGCCCCCGCGATAAGCCGCTCGCGCTGCCACGCGAATGTCGGTGATGTTCGGCGTGAGCTTGACGATCACCGGCAGCGAGCAATAGGTCTTGCACCAGCGCGTCACCTGTTCCACATACTCCGGCACCTGGCCCACCGCCGCGCCCATGCCGCGTTCCGGCATGCCGTGGGGGCAGCCGAAGTTCAGCTCGATGCCGTCGCAGCCGGTGGCTTCCACCAGTGGCAGGATGTGTTTCCACGACTCCTCAACACACGGCACCATCAATGACACGATCAGCGCGCGGTCCGGCCAGTCCTTTTTCACCTGGGTGATTTCCCGCAGGTTGATCTCCAGGGAGCGGTCGGTAATCAGCTCGATATTGTTGATGCCGAGCACTTCACGGTTGGCGCCAAAGTGCGCCGAGTAGCGCGATGAGACGTTGACCGCCGCCGGGTCTTCGCCGAGGGTTTTCCAGACCACGCCGCCCCAGCCTGCTTCAAAGGCGCGGACCACGTTGTAGGCCTTGTCGGTAGGCGGCGCGGAGGCCAGCCAGAACGGATTGGGGGCTTTGATACCGGCGAATACAATCGAGAGATCGGCCATTACGCAGCCTCCACATTCAGCATGAGTTGGGCGTGCATGGCTTGCGCGGCCAGCTTGCCGTGTTGCACGGCCTGGACGGTGAGGTCCTGGCCGAGGCTGACGCAATCGCCGCCGGCGTACACGCCGGGGATGCTGGTGCGCAGCTGTTCGTTGACGAAGATCCGATCGCCCTGGCGTTGCAGTTGGTGGGCCAGCGGGTCGTGCAGCGCCTCGTCGTCGAAGCCTTGGCCGATGGCCTTGAAGATCGCGTCGGCGGCCAGTTCGAAGGTCTCGCCGGTGGCTTGCAGGCGGCCATCGACCATGCGGGTGCGGGCGAAACGCATGCCGCGCACATGGCCCTGGTCGTCGAGCAACACTTCTTCGGGCTGGGCCCAGGTCAGCAGGCGTACCTGGTTGGCCTTGGCGATGTCCTGCTCATGGCCGGTGGCGCCCATTTCAGCCAGGCCACGGCGATACACCAGGTTGACGTCACGGGCACCGAGGCGGGCCATTTGCACCGCCATGTCGATGGCCGTGTTGCCGGCGCCGAGCACGATGCAACGGTCGGCCAGGGGCAGTTGACTGAGGTCGTCGGCCTGGCGCAGTTCACGGATGTAGTCGGTGGCGGCGAGCAGGCCGGGGGCGTCTTCGTGTGGCAGGCCGAGCTGTTTGCTGGCAGCCAGGCCAAGGCCGAGGAACACTGCATCGAACTGCTGGTGCAGTTCGCTCAAGGTCAGGTTGTCGCCCAGGCGCTGGCCGTGACGGATCTCGATGCCGCCAATTTGCAGGAGGAAATCCAGTTCCTTTTGCGCGAAGTCATCCACCAGCTTGTACTTGGCGATCCCGTATTCATTCAGGCCGCCGGCTTTTTCCCGGGCTTCGAAAATCACCACGTCATGGCCGTGCAAGGCGCTGCGATGGGCGCAGGACAAACCCGCAGGCCCGGCGCCGACCACCGCGATGCGCTTGCCGGTGGGCGCGGCGCGCTGGAACGGGTGTTCGCTGAAGTGCGCGTTGTCCACCGCGTAACGCTGCAACAGGCCGATCAGCACCGGGGCGCATTCCTCGGCATTGTTGCGCACGCAGGCTTGCTGGCAGAGGATTTCCGTCGGGCAGACCCGGGCGCAACTGCCGCCGAGGATATTCGCCGAGAGAATCTTCTGCGCGGCGCCCTGGACGTTCTCCGTGTGGATATTGCGGATGAACGACGGGATATCGATCTCGCTGGGGCACGCGTTGACGCACGGCGCGTCGTAGCAGTAGAGGCAGCGCGACGCTTCCAGTTGGGCTTGCCGGGCATTGAGCGGCGGCGCCAGGTCGGTGAAATGCGCGGCGAGGGCCGCCGCATCTTCATGGGGGTGGGGAAGATGGTTCAGGGTCTGGATCACGGTATTGGCCTCACGGTTTTTGAGGTGCTGCCTCTGGTGGGCAGTGGTTTTTTTGTTGCCGGTACCGGCCTCTTCGCGAGCAAGCCCGCTCCCACATTCGACTGCATTTATCCTGTTGGAATGGGGGCGAATGTGGGAGCGGGCTTGCTCGCGAATGGCGGCCTCAGCGTTTCACAGCAACCGGCCTGGAACGCTCCGCCCGCTTGCTCAACTGCTCAAACACCGGCGGATACGTCGGCCGTTCGATATACCGACCCGCACCCCGTTCGGCGCGCAAATCCCCATCCGCCCAGACCAGCTTGCCCTGGCTGATGGTATGGCTCGGCACGCCGCGCACGGTCTTGCCTTCGAAGATGTTGAAGTCGACTTTCTGGTGGTGAGTCTTCGCGGAAATGGTCCGTGTGCCTTGCGGGTCCCACAGCACCAGGTCAGCGTCGGCCCCCACGCGGATCGCACCTTTACGCGGGTACAGGTTGAAGATCTTCGCGGTGTTGGTAGACGTCAGCGCAACGAATTCCTGCATCGACAAGCGCCCGGTGTTCACGCCCTCATCCCACAACAGCGCCATGCGGTCTTCGATACCGGCAGTGCCATTGGGAATCTTGCTGAAGTCATCCCGCCCGGCGGCTTTTTGCTCGGCGCAGAAGCAGCAATGGTCGGTGGCGGTGGTGTGCAGGTTGCCCGATTGCAGGCCATGCCACAGTGCCTCCTGATGCCCGCGCGGGCGGAAGGGCGGGCTCATCACATAGCCGGCGGCGGTCTGCCAGTCGGGGTGTTGATACACGCTGTCGTCCAGCAGCAGATGCCCGGCCAATACTTCGCCGTACACCGGCTGGCCCTTGCTGCGGGCGTAGGTGATTTCATCCAGCGCTTCCTTGGTGGACACGTGCACCAGGTACAGCGGCGTGCCGATGGTTTCGGCAATCCTGATCGCCCGGCTGGCGGCTTCACCTTCCACCTGCGAAGGCCGCGACAACGGATGCGCTTCAGGCCCGGTAATGCCCTGGGCCATCAGCTTGCGCTGCAGGTGATACACCAGCTCGCCGTTTTCGGCATGCACCGTCGGTACCGCACCCAGTTCCAGGCAGCGTTCGAAGCTCGCCACCAAGGTGTCGTCGGCGGCCATGATTGCGTTCTTGTACGCCATGAAATGCTTGAAGCTGTTGATGCCGTGTTGGCTCACCAGCTCGGCCATTTCCTCGCGGACCTGCTCGCTCCACCACGTAATGGCGACGTGAAAGCCGTAGTCGGACGCCGACTTCTCGGCCCAGCCGCGCCACTGATGGAAGGCTTCCAGCAGGGATTGCTGCGGGTTGGGAATCACGAAGTCGATGATCGACGTGGTGCCGCCCGCCAACCCGGCGGCCGTGCCACTGAAAAAATCTTCACTGGCCACGGTGCCCATGAAGGGCAGCTGCATATGGGTATGGGGGTCGATGCCGCCGGGCATCAGGTATTGACCGCTGCCGTCGAGTATCTCGGTGCCGGCGGGAATATCCAGATCAGTGCCAATGGCGCGGATTAGACCGTCTGCGCATAAAACATCGGCTCGGTAACTTTCATCATGGGTAATAACGGTAGCGCCACGGATCAACAGCGACATGTCGAGTTCCTCACAGGCTTGACCGGCTTGTGCCAGTTCTAAGTGTTGTCATGCATCGCGCCGCTGGAAAATTAATTCCTGTCAGCGGTGACAGGAATAGAAACTAGCCCGAGTTTTTCGAATGAGCAAGAATATTTTTTATAAGCTTATGTCTGTAATAACTGATTGAATTTTAACGATAAAAAATCAAAATCACCAAAATGTAGCGACCTCTCACCATTTTGACGCACTTGACAGGTTCCCAATATGAGCAACATTTCCTATTGCAAATCAGACGCTTGAGACATGCCTCTTGACGGGGCCGGTAAATAAAAATAATTGTGTTGCACCAGATTGAGTCCTGATGGTTCGGACAACTTCTGCGTTATTTGGCCTGAGTAACGCTGAAAGTAACGAGGGGCTCTTCGGTCGAGACAATAAAGCTGATAAACATCAGCAAGTTATATAAGCGGTGCGGGCAGGTTGACGGTTTACGGCACGGTTATTGAGTGCGGTGGCGGTTGGCCGGGTCCCGGATGTCATGTTGTCAACGAGGTACTCCGGCCATCCCGTGCACGTCACGGGATGAGCAAAAATAATTCGAAAAAACCGTGGAGCGGCCATGCAACAGAACAGATCGCAAGTCATTGAGCGCAACGGCCTGTACGAACTCGACGCCGGCCCCGACGTCCTCGACAGCCCCCGCTACAACCACGATATGGCACCGACCAAGGTGCGCGAACGCACCTGGAACAAGTGGCATATCACCGCGCTGTGGATCGGCATGTCGGTGTGTGTGCCGACCTACACCCTGGGCGGCGTGCTCACCGCGTACTTCGGGTTGTCGGTGGGCGAGGCGCTGATGGCGATCCTGCTGGCCAATATCGTGGTGCTGATCCCGCTGACCCTCAACGCCTTCCCCGGTACCAAGTACGGCATCCCGTTTCCAGTGTTGTTGCGCTCGTCCTTCGGCGTGCTCGGCTCCAACGTGCCGTGCCTGATCCGCGCGTTGGTGGCGTGTGGCTGGTTCGGTATCCAGACGATGTTTGGCGGCCTGGCGATCCACCTGTTCCTGGGGTCGATTTTCGAGGGTTGGAAATCCCTTGGCGGCACCGGTGAAGTGATCGGCTTCATGATCTTCTGGACCCTGAACCTGTGGGTGGTATTGCGTGGCGCCGAGTCGATCAAATGGCTGGAAACCCTGTCGGCACCGCTGCTGGTGGCGGTGGGTATCGGGCTGCTGGTGTGGGCGCTGCCGAATGTGTCGCTGACCGAGCTGATGGCGATCCCGCCCAAACGTCCCGAAGGCGCCAGCCTCACCGGCTACTTCATGGCGGGCCTGACGGCGATGGTGGGTTTCTGGGCCACCTTGTCGTTGAACATTCCCGATTTCAGCCGCTACGCCAAAAGCCAGAAAGACCAGATCCTCGGGCAGATTTTCGGCCTGCCGCTGACCATGTTCCTGTTCGCCGCCCTCGGCGTAATCATGACCGCCGCCTCGGTGAAACTGGTGGGCGTCAGCGTCTCCGACCCGGTCACCCTGATCGGCCATATCCAGAGCCCGGTGTGGGTGGCCGTGGCCATGGCGCTGATCATCATCGCCACCTTGTCCACCAACACCGCAGCGAACATCGTCTCACCCACCAACGACTTCCAGAACATCGCGCCCAAGCTGATCAACCGCACCACGGCGGTGGTGCTCACCGGCCTGGTGGGCCTGGCGTTGATGGCCCATGAGCTGCTGAAAAAGCTCGGGCTGATCATCTCCGACGTGAGCCTGGAAACCGTCTATTCCAACTGGTTGCTGGGTTACTCAAGCCTCTTGGGGCCGATCGCCGGGATCATGGTGGTGGACTATTTCATCATCAAGAAACAGCAACTGGACCTCGCCGGTTTGTATCGTGATGACGTGTACCCGGCGTGGAACTGGCATGGCTTCCTGGCGTTTGGCGTGCCGGTGGTGCTGACGTTGCTGTCCCTGGGCAGCGATGCGTTCAGCTGGTTCTACAGCTATGGCTGGTTCACCGGCTCGGCGCTCGGTGGCCTGTTGTATTACGCCCTCTGCATGAAACGCGGGGCTCGTGTGGTCGCCGTGAAAACACCGCTTTAATCGATGTGGAATGCAATCAAATGTGGGAGCGGGCTTGCTCGCGAATACGGTGTGCCAGTCGCCAGATGTGTTAGCTGAATCACCGCCTTCGCGAGCAAGCCCGCTCCCACATTTTTGATCGCAGTCCTCCAGTGAGAGTCTGGTCAAATTCATAAGAACTACTGCCTGAGGAGATCCCCATGAACGCTGCCATAGACGTTCTGCAATCCACCCATCAGCACATCAACCGCGATCGTCTGTGGCTGTCCCTGATGGAACTCGCCAAGCTCGGCGCCACCCCCAAGGGCGGCGTCTGCCGCCTGGCCCTGACCGACCTCGATCGCCAGGCCCGCGACCTGTTTGTGAAGTGGTGCGAGGAAGCGGGCTGTACCGTGACCATCGATGGCGTCGGCAATATCTTCGCCCGCCGGCCCGGGCGCAATCCCCAGTTGCCGCCGGTGATGACCGGCAGCCATATCGACACCCAGCCCACCGGCGGCAAGTTTGATGGCTGTTTTGGCGTGCTGGCGGGCGTTGAGGTATTGCGCACCCTCAATGACCTGAAGGTGGAAACCGAAGCGCCGCTGGAAGTGGTGGTGTGGACCAACGAAGAAGGCTCGCGCTTTCCTCCATGCATGATGGGCTCCGGGGTGTTTGCCGAGAAATTCACCCTGGCCGACACGCTGGCCAAGACGGATGCCGACGGCGTGACCGTGGGCGATGCGCTGAATGCCATTGGGTATGCCGGATCACGCCCGGTGAGCGGGCACAAGGTGGGCGCATATTTCGAAGCACATATCGAGCAAGGTCCGATTCTTGAGGATGAAAAGAAAACCATCGGTGTGGTGCTGGGCGCCCTTGGCCAGAAATGGTTCGACCTGAAACTGCGGGGTGTCGAGGCGCATGCGGGGCCGACCCCGATGCACCTGCGCAAGGATGCCCTGGTCGGTGCCGCGGCCGTGGTGGCTGCAGTTAACGCGGCGGCGTTGGGTCATCAGCCTCACGCCTGCGGCACCGTCGGTTGCCTGCAAGCGTATCCGGGCTCACGCAACGTCATTCCTGGCGAAGTGCGCATGACCTTGGACTTCCGCCATCTGGAACCGGCGCGGTTGGATTCGATGATTGCCCAGGTGCGCAAAGTGATTGACGAAACCTGCGCCAAGCACGGCCTCACGTTCGAGATGACACCCACCGCTGACTTCCCGCCGCTGTACTTCGACAAAGGCTGCGTGGATGCCGTGCGTGATGCGGCCAATGGGTTGGGGTTGTCCAACATGGATATCGTGAGCGGGGCAGGGCACGACGCGATCTTCGTCGCGGAACTGGGGCCGGCGGGAATGATCTTTGTGCCGTGTGAAGGTGGCATCAGCCATAACGAAATCGAGAACGCGGCGCCGGATGATTTGGCGGCGGGGTGTGCGGTGTTGCTGAGGGCGATGGTGGCAGCTTCGGTGGCAATCGCCAGCGGTAAGTTGGCTGCCTGAGTACGTCCAGTCACTGCGATAAAATGTGGGAGCGGGCTTGCTCGCGAAGGCGGTGTGTCAGCCAGCATATCCGGTG
>NZ_JBSVWQ010000177.1:0-11929 GCF_054071215.1 Pseudomonas sp. SDO5522_S412
AGTGACTCGCTGTAAGAGCGAAACCATAAGCCGCCGTTACCCAAATAACGGATATGCCCCCAAAATTCCGCCGATATTCGATCTCGAAAACCACGGCCCCCTGGGACATCCCACCCGACAAGCGATCTCACTGCCACCTGCTGGTGCATGCTCTTGATTGCATGCAGCTTTTTGTAGCGAGGAAGCTCGCTCCCGTTGACCCGCATGACAGGCCAGGCAGCCTAATCAATAGCAAGCTAGCTAATTGGCGCATTAATTGCCTTGAAATATGGCAATTAGACATCACTCCCGGAGTCCGCCATGAGCAGCCTGTCGAGCAGCACGATGCAGTTATCTTCCGCCGAGAAAAGCTGGCTGCCCTGGTGGGGCAAGACCGGCAAGTTCGCCATGGGCTGGTCCTGCCGCCTCAACCGCGCGGTGTACCCGGTGATGGAGCAAACCTTCGAGGCCATTGCCGAAACCCGGGTCAAACTCCTGCAAACCTGGACCCGCGAACAGTGGGAACACCTCAACGAACTGGCCGCGACACTGGCCCGCGATTCCGTACTCACCGACAACAGCCTGCTGCTGGAAAAACTGCACCAGGCCGGGGATTTTTCCGAGCTGTTTATCGTCGACCCAAAGGGCGAACTACTGGCGAGTACCTGGAGCCAGGCCAGTCACCGCGCGCTCAATCAACAAGCCCTGGCCGCCGGGCTCAAGGCGCCATTCCTCCACGGTCCCTACAGCGACCCGCTGACCTTGCAGATCGGCCCTTCGTCTTCGCGCTTCCATGACGAAGTGACCCTGATGTTCTACCAACCATTGACCCGCGAGGGCAGGGTGGTCGGCTGCCTCTGCGGTCGGGTGCCCAACGACATACTCGGGGATTTGATCCAGCGCGAGGCCGGGCATATCTTCCCCGAGTCCGGCGATAACTACCTGTTCATGGTGCAATCGCGCTTCGACCCGGCGCTGCAGCCGGGCATTGCGCTGTCCCGCTCACGCTTCGAGGACGGCACCTTCACCCACGGTGAAAATCTCAAGAGCGGCGTGCACACACCCTGGAAAACCGTACAGATCCAGCGCCACACCGAGCTGGAATTGCGGTTTATCGACCCCGCCACCCAACAACTGCACCCCGGCGTGCGGGAAACCATCCGCAAGGGCTCGAACCTGTTTGTCACCTATCCCGGCTATTCCGACTACCGTCACATCCCGGTGGTGGGCAAGGGCGTGACCTTCGAACTGCCGGGCTCGCCGGATCGCTGGGGCATGATGTGCGAGGCCGACCTGGAAGAGGTCTACCGCCGGCGCTCCCTGAGCCACGGCTTGATGAAGCCCTATCTGGCGACCATGGCCGGCCTGTTTGCCTGCAACTTCCTGGTCCGTCACTACAGTGGTTTGCCCGCCGCCTGGACCGATGCGTGCGAGGTGCTGAGCATGGTCGTCGCGGCCTTGCTGTTCAGCCGCCTGGGCCCCAGGCGCCTGGCCGCACGCCTGAATGAAATGACCGAGGTCATCCGCACCATTGCCGAAGGCGAGGGCAACCTGCGCCAACGCCTGGACAGCGGGCGCATGGTCAACGACGAAACCGGCGACATGAGCCGCTGGATCAACAGCTTCATCGACCGCCTGGATTCGGTGGTCGGCCAGGTGGTCAAGGCCAGCCACAGCGTTGGCAACACCAACCAATTGATGCTCGGCCGCAGCGAGGCGGCCGGGTTGATGTCCCATGAAGTGGCCGATGCGACCCACCGCATGATGATCATCGTTGAAGAGCAACTGGGAGAAATCCAGCAAGCCTCGGTGAGCGCCGAGCAAATGAAGCAGGCCATGGACGAGGTGGTCAGCCGGGCCCGCGAGCAATTCCTCGCGGTACAGGTCGGCACCCAGTCGATTCGCGATGTGGTGCAGCGCTCCTCGGAAAGCGTGCAACTGCTGGACAGCCGCATGGCACAGATCAGCAACATCACCGGGTTGATCAGCGACATCACCAACCAGACCAACCTGCTGGCCCTGAATGCGGCCATCGAAGCGGCGCGGGCAGGCGAGCATGGCCGCGGTTTTGCGGTGGTGGCCGACGAAGTCCGCACCCTGGCGTCACGCACTTCCAAGGCAGCGGAAGACATTCGCCAGATGGTCGAGGGCCTGCAAGGCGAAACCCGCAAGGCCGTAGGCTTCATGGAAAACGGCGTGACCAACGTCGACAGCAGCCTGCGCCTGGCCGAGGACGCCTCCTCGGAGAACGTGCACCTGCACCAGGCGGTGGAGAGCATGTTCAGCATCATCCAGCAGCTCAACGCCCGCAGCCTCGACTATGGCAAGACCATCAAGCAGGTCAGCCACTCTTCGGAGCAAATGCGCCTGACCGTAGGGGTGTTGCAGACCAGCGCGGAAACCGTGCGGGTCAATGCCAACAAGTTGCAGAAGCTGGTGGGGTTGTTCGAAGTCAGTGAGGCTGCGGCCTGACCAGGCTGCGCTTATCCAGCAGCAGGCGCTCCAGCTCCTTCATCGGCAAAGGCCGGCTGAACAGATACCCCTGGATCTGATCGCAGCCGGCTTCCCGCAGAAACTCCAGCTGCGCCTGGGTTTCCACGCCTTCGGCCACCACTCGCAGCTTCAGGCTGTGGGCCAGTTCGATGATGGTGCGGGTGATAGCCGCGTCCTGCGGGTTGCTGGTGACTTCGCGGATAAACGCGATATCGATTTTCAGCGTATCAATCGGGAACCGCCGCAGGTAGGCCAGGCTGGAATAGCCGGTGCCGAAGTCGTCGATGGAGATCTTCACCCCCATCGCCCGCAGGCGCTGCAAGCTGGCGATGGTGTGCTGGGTGTTCTCCATCAGCGAGCCTTCGGTCAATTCAACTTCCAGCCAATGCGCTTCCACGCCGGCCTGGGCGAGGGACTGGGCGATATCGGCAATCAGGTCACCCTCGATCAATTGATGCCCCGAAACGTTGACCGATACCTCCACCGCGCCCACCGTGCCGGATTGCCACGCTGCGATCTGGCGGCACACGTTGTCGATCACCCAACGCCCGAGCGTGACGATCAAGCCCTGGCTTTCCAGGATCGGTATGAAGACCGCTGGAGACACCGCACCGTAACCGGGCCGGTCCCAGCGCAGCAGGGCCTCGAGGGCGCACACCTGACCGTTGGCCAGTTCGACCTTGGGTTGGTAATGCAGCACGAATTCTTCGCGCTCGACCGCCAGGCGCAGGGCTTTTTCCAGGTCCAGGCGCGCCAGGTCATGCACATTCAACCGCGAGGACTCATTTTGGTGGTGTTGAAGTTGCTGCTCCAACAACTGGCTATGGTTTTTCAACCGATCGCCGTGGGCCTTGAGCCGCAGCAGGTTGCGTACCCGTAGCCACAACTCGACCCGCTCCACCGGCTTGCTGATGAATTCTTCAGCACCGGTTTCCAGGCCACTGAGCCGCGCGCTGGACTCACTCAATGCCGAAAGCATGATGATCGGAATGTTCGCCGTGGCCTGGTTGCCCTTGAGCTGGTTGGCCACTTCATAGCCGTCCATGCCCGGCATCATGATGTCCAGCAGGATCAAGTCCGGCGGCCGCTGCGCCACCAACTGCAAGGCTTCTTCACCACTGGCGGCACTCACGGTCTGGTAACCCTCGTGGCGCAGCAGGGTTTCGAGCAGCTTGCGCACCTGGATTTCATCATCAACGATCAACAGCGTTGCGGGTTGGCTGGCCATGGAGAGGACTCAAGTCGAGGGAGTAATGTTCTTTTGCAGCAGCGTGTCGATCACCTGGTACAGCTCTTTGTAGCGCAGGGGCTTGATGATGTAGGCATCGCAGCCGGCCCGCAGGGTCTTGTCACGGTCTTCCTTCATGGCCATGGCCGTCAGGGCGATCACCGGGATGTGCGCGGTATGAGGGTCCTGCTTGAGCAGTGACGTGGCTGCCAGGCCGTCCATGCCCGGCAACTGGATGTCCATCAGGATCAATGCCGGTTGTTTTTCCCGGGCCAGGGTCAGCCCGGTCTCGGCATCGGCGGCCCACAACACGCTGTGGCCGGCGTTCACCAGCAGCAGGCGGGCGAGGCGCATATTGGCCTCGTTGTCTTCGACGATCAGGATTTCGGCCATGGGGCCTCCGCATCTGCGGCACGGTGCAGCGGCAGCCACACCACAAACCGCGCGCCTTCGCCTTCGCGGCTGGCCACGGCGACACTGCCGCCGTGCAGGTCGGTGAGTTGCTTGACCATCGCCAAACCCAGGCCCGTGCCTTCGAATTTGCGCGCCAGGCTGCTGTCGATCTGGCTGAAGGCCTTGAACAGCTTGCTCATGTCGTCCCGGGCGATCCCGATGCCGGTGTCGCTGACGCTCAATTCCAGGAACTGTTGATGTTCGCTGGGCTGCAGGGCAAAGCCGTGGGTGGGCCAGTCGCCGGGAATCTGCCCCACTTGCCCACGATTCACCTCGCGCACCGAGAGCGTCACCGAGCCGCCGTGCTCGCTGAACTTCACCGCATTGGCCAGCAGGTTATAGATGATCTGCTTGGTCTTGCGCAGGTCCAGTTCCAGTGCGCCGAAGTCGTCCGGGCTTTCGAGTTTCAACTGGATGCGCTGCAATGCGGCCTTTTCCCGCACGATCAGCAGGCTGTTGGCCAACAGGCCGGCCAACTCCACGGCTTCCAGTTCCAGGTCCATCATGCCGGCCTCGACCTTGGACAGGTCGAGGATGTCGTTGATCAGCGACAGCAAGTGCTGGCCGCTGGTGAAGATATCGCCGATGTACTCGCGCTGGATATCGGTCATGTCGCCCACCAGGCCATCCTTGAGGGCTTCGGAAAAACCGATCACCGCATTCAGCGGCGTGCGCAGTTCGTGGGACATGGTGGCGAGGAATTCGGACTTCATGTGGCTGGCGTGTTCCAGCTCCAGGTTCTTCTCTTCGAGGGCACGCTCAAAGCCTTTGCGTTGTGCCTCTTCCTGCTTGCGTGCGGTGTTGTCGGTGCCGATCAGCAGGTAGCCGATGATCGCGTCGTTGCGGTTGCGCAGGGCGGTCACCGACACCATGGCCGACAGGCGACTGTTGTCCTTGCGGATATAGGTCAGTTCGTAAATGTCTTCGATGCCCCGGGAGGCCTTGAACACCAGGGCCTCAAAGCCCGGCGTGATCGGTGTGTCCAGTTCCAGGCTGAGGGCAGCGGCGCGGGTGATCAGCTCGGCGGGGTCGGAAATGTCGGCCGGTGTGACGCGGTTCAGCACATCGGCGGCGGCGTAGCCAAGCATGCGTTCGGCACCGACGTTGAAAATCTGGATTACGCCTTTTTCGTCGGTGGCGATGCTGGAGAAGTAGGCGCTGTTGAAGATCGCATCTTGCAAGGCGCCGGCCTTGAGCAGGGTTTTCTGGCGTTTGAATTCGACGATTTTTTCAGCCCGGGATTGCGGCTCCGCCGGGCTGTCGACTGAAGAGTTGTCCATCGTGCAGTGTTCCGTGAACTTCAGGCCCGACGCTGCCAAAGGCGGCGCCGCAGAGCATGCTCACAGAAGATCGCGCAGGCGCGATGAGGAGGAGATGAGGTCTTTGGACGATAGCAGATAAACCGCAACCGACAGGGATCGTAGTGGCCAAACGCGGTGTTATTTTTAGAAAAGCACTCAATCGGATAGGTGAAGGTGGAAAAACGGCGGTTTTATCTGCAATTAGTCACTCCAGGTCGCTGGATGAACATTTATTCATCAGGTGAAACGTTTAATCAAACGATAAACGGCTGACGCAAGCGCTTGCGTAAGCAAATGTATCTGATTAGAGTCGGCAGCAATCAGGTATGCCGATGACTGCCATCGGCAAACGCCCGAACACAACAATAATAAAACCAGGAGCTCAGTCGTGAGCCTTGAACCCTTGCTTGAAATGCAGGGCATCAGCAAGACCTTCAACGGTCTGCGGGTGCTCAAGAACGTCAGCCTGAAGGTCTACCCCGGTGAAATCCACGCCTTGATGGGTGAGAACGGCGCCGGCAAATCGACCTTGATGAAGATCCTCTCCGGCGCTTACCAGGCCGACGACGGCGGCACCATCCGCATCGATGGCCAGCCCGTCGCCAGTTACAACCCAGCCTCCGCCAAAGCCCTCGGCATTGCCGTGATCTACCAGGAACTGAGCCTGTGTCCGAACCTCACGGTGGCCGAGAACATTTACCTGGGCCGTGAACTGCGCCGTGGCTGGACCATCGACCGCAAGGGCATGGAAGCCGGGGTGGCCGAGGTGCTGGCAAGGCTCGGTGCGGAGTTCCTGCCCACCACCCGCGTCGCCAGCCTGTCCATCGCCGAGCGCCAACTGGTGGAAATCGCCCGGGCCTTGCATGCCCACGCAAAAATCCTGGTGATGGACGAACCCACCACGCCGTTGTCCTCCCGGGAGACCGACCGCCTGTTCGCGCTGATCAAACAGCTGCGCAGCCAGGGCTTGGCGATCATCTACATCAGCCACCGCATGGCGGAAATCTACGAGCTGTCGGACCGGGTCTCGGTACTGCGGGACGGCGAGTACGTCGGCGAACTGGCGCGGGACGTGCTGTCGGCCGAAGTGCTGGTGAAGATGATGGTGGGCCGCGACCTGTCAGGTTTCTACAAGAAGGAACATGCGGCCTACGACCCCGGCCAGGTGGTGATGCGCGTGCGCGACATGGCCGACGGCAAGCGCGTGCGCAACTGCAGCTTTGACCTGCACGCCGGTGAAGTGCTGGGCATCGCCGGCCTGGTGGGCGCCGGGCGTACCGAACTGGCACGGCTGATCTTTGCCGCCGACCCACGCACCTCCGGCACCCTGGAGGTGGTCGGCAAAACCGTGACCCAACTGCGCAACCCGGCGGATGCGATTCGTGCCGGTGTCGTCTACCTCACCGAGGACCGCAAGGCCCAGGGCCTGTTTCTCGACATGAGCGTGGCCGACAACATCAACGTCTGTGCGTGTGTGCCGGATGCCCATGCCGGTGGCGTGCTCGACCGTGGCCACGCCGCACAACGCTCACGCGATGCGATCAAGTCCCTGTCGATCCGCGTGGCGTCGGGCAAGGTCAACGTCGGCGCGTTGTCCGGTGGCAACCAGCAGAAGGTGCTGCTGGCACGGCTGCTGGAGGTCAAGCCGCATGTGCTGATCCTCGACGAGCCCACCCGTGGCGTGGACATCGGCTCCAAATCCGAGATCTACCGCATCATCAACCAGTTGGCCAAGGCCGGCGTAGGCATCGTGGTGATCTCCAGCGAACTGCCGGAAATCATCGGCACCTGCGACCGCGTGCTGATCATGCGCGAAGGGCAACTGGTGGCCGAAGTGGGCGGGGCATCGGGGCTGGATATTTCCCAGGAGGCGATCATCGACCTCGCCACCGGCAGCGAACAGGTGGCCGCCCATGGCTAATTCAACGACAAGCGGGAGCAACACCATGACTGTGGCAACGATCGGCAAGGCTGAGCGTATTCGCGAACTGATGCGCACGGTGGGCATGTTGCCGGTGCTGGTGCTGCTGCTGGTGGGTTTTGCCCTGGCCAGCGAAAACTTCATGACGGTGCAGAACCTGTCGATCATCACCCAGCAGGCGTCGGTCAACGTGGTGCTGGCGGCGGGGATGACCTTTGTGATCCTCACGGCGGGCATCGACTTGTCGGTGGGAGCGATTCTTGCGGCTTCGGCTGTGGTTGCGTTGCAAGCGTCGATGTCACCGCAGTTCGGCATGTTCGGGATTGCCGCCGGGGTTGGCTTCGGCCTGTTGCTGGGCCTGGTCAACGGCGGCCTGATCGCCTTCATGCGCCTGCCGCCGTTTATCGTCACCCTCGGCGCGCTGACCGCCATGCGCGGTTTGGCTCGTCTGTTGGCCGACGACAAGACCGTGTTCAACCCTGATTTGCCGTTTGCCTTTATTGGCAACGACTCAGTACTGGGCGTGCCTTGGCTGGTGATCATCGCGGTAGCCGTGATTGCGCTGTCGTGGTTCATCCTGCGGCGCACGGTGATGGGGGTGCAAATCTACTCCGTGGGCGGCAACCCGGAAGCGGCGCGGCTGTCGGGGATCAAGGTGTGGAAGGTCCTGCTGTTCGTCTATGCCATGTCCGGTGCGTTGGCCGGGTTGGGCGCGGTGATGAGCGCGTCACGCCTGTTCGCCGCCAATGGCCTGCAGCTGGGGCAATCCTATGAGCTGGATGCGATTGCCGCAGTGATCCTCGGCGGCACCAGTTTTACCGGCGGCGTCGGCACCATCGGCGGCACGCTGATTGGCGCGCTGATCATCGCGGTATTGACCAACGGCCTGGTGCTGCTGGGCGTCTCGGATATCTGGCAGTACATCATCAAGGGCATCGTGATCATTGGCGCGGTAGCGCTGGATCGCTATCGCCAGTCCGGTGCGCGGACCTGATTTCACTCAAACAACAATCACAAGAGAGTCATCATGAACTTCAAACGCATGTTTCCTGTTGTCGCCTCCCTGGGCGTTGCCGTGTTGATGTCCCAGGCGGTGCAAGCCCGTGAACTGAAAGCCATCGGCATCAGCATGGGGTCCCTGGGCAACCCGTATTTCGTGACCCTGGCCGACGGTGCCACGGCGCGGGCCAAGGAGCTGAACCCGGCGGTGAAAGTCACCTCGGTGTCGGCCGACTATGACCTGAGCAAGCAGTTCTCGCAGATCGACAACTTCATCTCGTCCAAGGTCGACCTGATCCTGCTCAACGCCGTCGACCCGTCGGCGATGGCCTCGGCGATCAAGAAAGCCCGTGATGCCGGGATCGTGGTGGTGGCCGTGGACGTCGACGCCAAGGGCGTGAATGCCACGGTGCAGACCGACAACGTCGAGGCTGGCAAGCTCGCCTGCCAGTTCATCGTCGACAAACTGTCGGGCAAGGGCAATGTGATCATTCAGAACGGCCCGCAAGTCACCGCCGTGACCGATCGGGTCAAAGGCTGCAAAGCCGCGCTGGCCAGCGCCCCGGAGATCAAGGTGCTATCAGATGACCAGGACGGCAAAGGCTCCCGCGAAGGCGGCTTGAACGTGATGCAGGGTTACCTGACGCGCTTCCAGAAAATCGACGGCCTGTTCGCAATCAACGACCCGCAAGCCATCGGCAGCGACCTGGCGGCCAAGCAACTGAAACGCAGCGGCATCATCATCACCTCCGTGGACGGCGCGCCGGACATCGAGAATGCCCTGAAGACCGACACCCTGATCCAGGCCTCCGCCAGCCAGGACCCATGGGCCATGGCCCAGACCGCCGTTAATGTCGGCAATGACATTCTCAATGACAAACAACCCGCCGAACCAGTTACCCTGCTGGCGCCAAAATTGATCACCCGCGATAACGTCGGTTCCTACAGCGGTTGGTCCAGCAAACATTAAAAGAAACCAGGAGTGAGCACCGTGGCAACCATGGAGGATGTGGCAAGAATTGCAGGGGTGTCGACGTCGACGGTTTCCCACGTCTTGAACGGCACCCGCAAGGTCAGCCCGGACACGGTGCAAGCGGTGCAGGACGCGATCCGGCAGGTGGGCTACATCCCCAACACGCTGGCGCGCTCGCTGGCTCGATCCACCACCAATACCATTGGCGTGGCGATCTCGGCGCTGTCCAACCACTACTTCAGCGAAACGGTGCACGCGATTGAAACCGAGTGCGCCAAGCACGGCTACATGATGTTGTTTGTCGATACCCACGACGATCCCGAACAGGAACTGCGTGTGGTCACGGCGCTGCACCATCGGCGGGTGGACGGCATTCTGCTGGCGCCGTCTACCGGTTCGCTGGCCCTGGAATACCTGCAGGCCAATCAAGTGCCGGCGGTGCTGGTGGACCGGATGATGTGTGATCGTTTCGATCAGGTCGGGGTGGAAAACACCCAGTCGACCCAGGCCCTGGTGGCGCACTTGATCGGCCATGGCCACCGGCGCATCGGCTTTATTTCCGGGCGCGCGGGGCTCGGCACTTCCGATGAGCGCGTGGCCGGCTATCAAGCCGCGTTGCAGGCGGCAGGGTTGGTGTTTGACCCGCAGTTGCTGGTCAACGGCGGCTCCAGCAGCGAGCCGGCACGGCAAGCGACCGCGCAGTTATTGGCCCTGGCAACACCGCCCACGGCAATCATGGCGGGCAACAACCTGATGACCCTGGGTGCGATGCACGCCTTGCGTGATGCGAATATCGACGTGCCCGGGCAGATGGCCCTGGTGGGCTTCGATGATTTTGACTGGGCGGATTTCTTCGTGCCACGCCTGACCCTGATCGCACAGCCGGTCCAGGAACTCGGCGCCCGGGCGGTCAACCTGCTGCTTGAGCGCATGGCGTCGCCCAAGCGTAAAACACACAGCGTGCGGCTCGCGCCCACCCTGAAGATTCGTAACTCATGCGGCTGCCCCTGATATGAACAACGCGGTTTCCCTTGGCATTGATCTCGGCACTTCGGAACTCAAGGCGATCCTGATGGACGAGCAAGGCAACGTCCTCGCCCATGCGGGCGCGCGGCTGACGGTCTCGCGCCCGCACGCAGGCTGGTCCGAGCAGGCGCCTGAGGATTGGTGGCAAGCATGCCTGAAGGCTCTGGACCAACTGCGCACTGATCAGCCGGATGCCTACGGCCGTGTCGGCTGCATCGGGTTGTCCGGGCAGATGCACGGGGCGGTGTTGCTGGGGCAAGACGACCGGGTGTTGTACCCGGCGATTCTCTGGGATGACTCCCGTGCCATGGCCCAGGCTGAAGCCTTGGGCAGTGAGTTTGCCGACGTCACCGGCAGCTTGCCGATGGCCGGTCTCACGGCGCCCAAGCTGCTGTGGTTGCAGGAGCATGAACCGGCGGTATTCAGCGCCATTGATTGCGTGCTGTCGCCCAAGGATTACCTGCGCCTGCGCTTGAGTGGTGAGCGCGTGAGTGATGTGTCCGATGGTGCGGGGACGCTGTGGCTGGATGTGGCCAACCGTGAATGGTTTGAACCGATGCTGCAGGCCACGGGTTTGCGGTTGGCGCAGATGCCACGGCTGGTAGAAGGTGGCGCGGCCAGTGCTTGTTTGAATGCGGCTGCGGCGGGGCGACTGGGCTTGGCCGAGGGCCTGGTGATTGCCGGCGGTGGCGGGGACAACCCGGTGGCGGCGGTGGGCATAGGGGCGGTGAATGCGGGTGATGCGTTTATCACCCTCGGTACGAGTGCGGCCATCGTGGCGATTACTGATCACTCGGCGGGGAATCCGGCGAGTGCGGTGCATAGTTTTTGTCATGCGTTGCCTAATCGCTGGTACACCATGGGCGCCATGCTGGCCGGGGCCAGTTGCTTGCGGTGGGTGACGCGGTTGACGGGGTCGGTTGATGAGCAGGCGTTGCTGGATCGGGTGCAGGCCGAGTGGCCGATCGGGCAGGGCGTGCCGGTTTCCAATCCGTTGTTTTTGCCGTATTTGGCGGGGGAGCGCACGCCCCATAACGACCCGTTGTTGCGGGGTGGTTTCATGAGCCTGGGGCATGACTGCACGCCGGCCATGCTGGGTTATGCGGTGATGGAGGGCGTCGGGTTCGGGTTGCTGGATGCATTGAATGCAGTGCAGTCGGCCGGGGCCACGGTGGGGGCTTGTGCGTTGGTGGGTGGTGGGGCGCGCAGTGAGTATTGGGCGCAGTTGTTGGCCAATATTCTTGGGCGGGAGATTTATACGTTGCATGGCAGTGAGTTGGGGGCGTGTATTGGTGCAGCGAAGTTGGGGTTCCTGTCGAGCGGCCAGGGTGCGGCGCTCTTGCAGGCGGGGATGCCGGTGAAGCAACGGTTTTTCCCGGACGGCGCTCAACAGGCTGTTTTGCAGGCGCGATATTTGAAGTTTCGGGGGTTGTTGGGGGCGGCTAAGGCTTTGCACGATTAGGGAAGTTTTGGGTGTATATCCGTCATTTGGGTAACGGCTGCTATTGGTTCCGCTCTTACAGCGGCTCACTTTTGAAAAGCGCAAAAGTAAGCAA
>NZ_JBSVWQ010000178.1:0-11911 GCF_054071215.1 Pseudomonas sp. SDO5522_S412
AAGGCAGTGGATCAGTCAATACATCCGGTGACTGACACTGCGCTTTCGCGAGCAAGCCCGCTCCCACATTTTTGATCCGGTTTCTTCAGGGCTACCTGATTAGACCGGTGCTGGAGCCCGACGCGAATCCGCCGGCTTCTCCCAACCATCCGCAGCCGCTTCTTCAATCGCCTGCTGGATCGCTTTCTTGCGGTGCTCTTCCGCACGACGACTGAAGAACCACACCAGGAAGGTCACGATCGACACCGCCAACAGAATCAGGCTGGCCACGGCGTTGATCTCGGGTTTAACCCCCAGGCGCACCGCCGAGAATACTTCCATCGGCAACGTGGTCGAACCCGGCCCCGACACGAAGCTGGCCAACACCAGGTCATCCAGCGACAGCGCGAACGACATCATGCCGCCCGCCGCCAGCGAAGGCGCGATCATCGGGATGGTGATCAGGAAGAACACCTTCCACGGCCGCGCACCCAGGTCCATGGCTGCCTCTTCAATCGACAGGTCCAGCTCACGCAAGCGCGCCGACACCACCACCGCCACATACGCCGAACAGAACGTGGTGTGGGCGATCCAGATGGTCACCAGGCCACGTTCCTGCGGCCAGCCGATCATCTGCGCCATGGCCACGAACAGCAGCAACAGCGACAGGCCGGTGATCACTTCCGGCATCACCAGCGGCGCCGTCACCAGGCCGCCGAACAGCGTGCGGCCCTTGAACTGGCTGATGCGCGTCAGCACGAACGCCGCCAATGTACCGAGTGCCACCGCCGCAATCGCGGTGTAGCAGGCGATTTCCAGGGAGCGACCGACCGAGCCCATCAACTGGGTGTTGTCCAACAGGCCGACGTACCACTTGATCGACCAACCGCCCCACACCGTCACCAGTTTGGATTCGTTGAACGAGTAGATCACCAGGATCAGCATCGGCAGGTAGATGAACAGCAACCCCGCCACCAGCATGAAGCTTGAGAAACTGACGCGCTTCATATCTTGCCCTCCATCTCTTTGGCTTGGCTGCGGTTGAACAGGATGATCGGCACGATCAGGATCGCCAGCATCACCACCGCCAGGGCAGACGCCACCGGCCAGTCACGGTTGTTGAAGAATTCTTGCCACAACACTTTACCGATCATCAGGGTTTCCGGACCGCCCAGCAGTTCCGGGATCACGAACTCGCCCACCACCGGGATAAACACCAGCATGCAGCCGGCGATGATGCCGTTCTTGGACAGCGGCACGGTGATTTTCCAGAAGCTGTTGAAGGTGCTCGAACCCAGGTCCGACGCGGCTTCCAGCAGGCTCTGGTCGTGCTTCACCAGGTTGGCGTACAGCGGCAGGATCATGAACGGCAGGTACGAATAGACCACGCCGATATACACCGCAATGTTGGTGTTGAGAATCTGCAGCGGTTCGTTGATCAACCCGATGGACATCAGGAAGCCGTTGAGCAACCCGTTGTTGCTGAGGATGCCCATCCACGCATAGACCCGGATCAGGATCGCAGTCCAGGTCGGCATCATGATCAGCAGCACCAGCACGGTCTGGATTTCCTTGCGTGCGCTGGCAATGGCGTAGGCCATCGGGTAGCCGATCAGCAGGCAGAGGATGGTGCTGAAAAACGCCATCTTCAGCGAGCCCAGGTACGCCGCGATGTACAACTCGTCATCGCCCAGCATCCCGTAGTTGGCCAGGTTCAGCACCAACTGCAGTTTCTGTTCAACGAAGGTGTAGATCTCGGTGTAAGGCGGGATCGCTACGTCGGCTTCGGCAAAGCTGATCTTCAAGACGATGAAGAACGGCAGCATGAAGAACAGGAACAACCAGAGGAAAGGGATCCCGATGACCACATGCCGGCCACCGGGGGTTATTCGTTGCAGCTGGCGTTTGAACTTCTTCATGTTCATGAGCGAAGTACCACGCCGCTGTCGTCTTCCCACCACACGTACACCTGGTCGCCCCAGGTAGGGCGCTGGCCACGGCGTTCGGCGTTGGCCACGAAGGATTGCACCAGCTTGCCGCTCGGCAATTCGACGTAGAACACCGAATGGCCGCCGAGGTAGGCGATGTCATGCACCTTGCCGCTGGACCAGTTGTGCTCGCAGGTCGGCATTTCGGTGGTCACCAGCAGCTTTTCAGGGCGGATGGCGTAGGTCACCGACTTGTCTTCCACCGAGGTGGCGATGCCGTAGCCGACGTAGATATCGCGGTCCAGGTCCGGGCACTTGAGTACCGCGTGGCCTTCGGCGTCGTCCACCACCTGGGTGTCGAAGATGTTGACGTTGCCGATGAACTCGCACACCAGGCGGCTGGTCGGCGTTTCATAGATGTCGATCGGGCTGCCGATCTGGGCGATCCAGCCCAGGTGCATGATCGCGATGCGCTCGGCCATGGTCATGGCCTCTTCCTGGTCGTGGGTCACCATCACGCAGGTCACGCCCACGCGCTCGATGATCTCCACCAGTTCCAGTTGCATCTGCGAACGCAGCTTCTTGTCGAGTGCGCCCATCGGCTCATCGAGCAGCAGCAGTTTCGGACGCTTGGCCAGGGAACGCGCCAGCGCCACCCGCTGACGCTGGCCGCCAGACAGCTGGTGCGGCTTGCGCTTGGCGTACTGGCTCATCTGCACCAGCTTGAGCATCTCGGCCACGCGGGCGTCGACCTCGGCCTTGGGGATCTTGTCCTGCTGCAGGCCAAACGCGATGTTCTGGGCCACGGTCATGTGGGGAAACAAGGCGTAGGACTGGAACATCATGTTGATCGGCCGCTCGTACGGCGGCATGTCGGTGATGTCCACACCGTCGAGGTAAATGCGTCCTTCCGTTGGGCGCTCGAAGCCTGCGAGCATGCGCAGCAAGGTGGATTTGCCCGAACCCGATCCGCCGAGCAAGGCGAAGATTTCGCCTTTCTTGATTTCCAGGGACACATCGTCCACCGCAATCGTCTCGTCGAACTTCTTCGTGACCCGGTCGATTTTGACCAGCACCTTTTTCGGTGTCTGGTCGCCCTCGAGGGCTTTCTTATAGGCGCCGGAGGCAACTGCCATTTACGAAACTCCCAGAATAAAAAGAGTGCAGCTCGCCCAATACGGGCCAGCCTTGGATAGTTTGAGCGTTAAGCCTTACTTGCCCGTCTTGACCTTGGTCCAGCTACGGGTCATCAAACGTTGCACTTTCGGGGGTAGCTCGAAGTTGACAAAAGTCCGGTCGAGAACCGCCTGCGGTGGGTAAACCGCTTCGTCGGTGCGTATCGATTGCTCCATCAGTTTGTCCGCCCCTGGGTTAGGGTTGGCGTAACCGACGTAATCACTGACCTGAGCGATCACTTCAGGTTTCAGCAAATAGTTGATGAAGGCGAGGGCCTCTTTGACGTTGGTGGCATCCTTGGGGATGGCCAGCACGTCGAACCACAGGTTGCCGCCTTCTTTCGGAATCACGTAGGCGATGTTCACGCCCTTGCCCGCCTCGGCTGCACGAGCCTTGGCCTGGAACACATCACCGGAGAAGCCGGCCGCCACGCAGATGTTGCCGTTGGCCAGGTCCGAGATGTATTTGGAAGAATGGAAGTAGGTCACGTAGGGACGCACTTTCAGGAGTTTCTCTTCAGCCTTCTTGTAGTCTTCAGGGTTGGTGCTGTTGGGGTTGAGGCCCATGTAGTTGAGCACCGCCGGCAGCATTTCATCCGCCGAGTCCATGAACGACACACCGCACGTGGCCAGCTTCTTCATGTTTTCCGGCTCGAACAGCACGGCCCAGGAGTCGATATGGTCGACGCCCAATACTTCCTTGACCTTGTCGACGTTGTAGCCAATACCGTTGGTGCCCCACAGGTACGGCACGGCGTACTGGTTGCCCGGGTCGTTCTTTTCCAGGCGCTTGAGCAGCGCCGGGTCGAGGTTGGCGTAGTGGGTCAGTTGCGACTTGTCGAGCTTCTGGAACGCGCCGGCCTTGATCTGCTTGCCGAGGAAGTGGTTCGACGGCACGACCACGTCATACCCGGTACGCCCGGCGAGCAACTTGCCTTCCAGGGTTTCGTTGGAATCAAACACGTCGTAGACCGGCTTGATGCCGGTGGCCTTTTCAAAGTTGGCCAGGGTGTCCGGGCCGATGTAGTCCGACCAGTTATAAATATGCACAGTCGGGGCGGCCTGCACGCTGACAGCCAGCGTGATACCTGCACCCACCAGCAAGGCTTTGCGAAATAAAGAAATTGGCAAGTGGAGGTCCTCTTAAATAGTTGGGCCCGAAGTTGTTGCCCGGCAACAAAACCGGCGCGCAACTTACCCTCGATAAACCGATCCGGCAAAACTTTCTGTCATTTAATTGTTTCGCTAACCACCGCGCGCATCGCGGCAGTTAGCAAAACAGGTATCAAAGCGGCTTTACTTGCCCGATTTGATTTTTGTCCAGCTGCGGGTCATTTCCCGCTGAGTAGCAGCCGGCAAGTCAGCAATGGCATACAGCTTGGCTTGCACGTCCGCTGGCGGATAAATGCCTGGGTCGCTGGTGATGTCTTTGTCGACCAACGCGGTAGCTTTCTCGTTACCGTTCGGGAAACGTACGCTGTTGGTAATGCCCGCCATGACTTCCGGCTTCAGCAGGTAGTTCATGAACTTGTAGGCAGCGTCGACGTTCTCGGCATCTTTAGGGATGGCGACCATGTCATAGAAGCTGCCGGCACCTTCTTTCGGAATGTCATAGGCAACCTTGACCTTGCCACCGGCTTCAGCCGCGCGGGACTTGGCCTGTTGCACGTCACCCGAATAACCCACGGCTACGCAGATGTTGCCGTTGGCCAGGTCGGAAATGTACTTGGACGAGTGGAAGTAGCCGATCGAAGGACGCAGCTTGAGGAACAGGGCCTCGGCTTGCTTGAGGTCTTCCTTCTTCTGGGTGTCGGTCGGCAGGCCCAGGTAATGCAGTGCCACTGGCAGCATTTCGGTTGGCGAATCGAGGAAGCTCACACCGCAGCCTTTGAGCTTGGCGAGGTTTTCCGGCTTGAGGATGGTGTCCCACGAGTCGATCTTGTCGATGCCCAGTGCGGCCTTGACCTTCTCCGGGTTGTAGCCGATGCCGATCGAGCCCCACATGTACGGGAAGGCGTGCTTGTTGTCCGGGTCGCTGATGGACACGGCTTTAAGCAGGGACTTGTTCAGGTTGTCGTAGTTCGACAGCTTGGACTTGTCCAGTTCCTGGTAAACACCGGCCTTGATCTGCTTGGCGAGGAAGTTGTTCGACGGCACGACAATGTCGTAGCCGGACTTGCCTGCCAACAACTTGGCTTCCAGGGTTTCGTTGGAGTCGAACACGTCATAGACCACCTTGATCCCGGACTCTTTTTCAAAGTTCGCGATGGTGTCCGGTGCGATGTAGTCGGACCAGTTATAAACGTGCAGCACTTTATCGTCGGCGTGTGCCGCGCCTGCCATGGCCCCCATCAGGGACAAGGCCAGGAGGGTCTTGCCAGCGTTCTTCAAACCTAATGCCTTCATTCGGTCATGCTCCAATTTTTTCTTTTTTGGGCCACGTTCGTTCTTTAATTACAACGTGTTTCGCAGCCCGTCTAAGGGCGACAAAACAGGGCGACAGTCTGGCAAGTTCAGGGGCCGGCTTTCAACCAATGCCCCGCTTTTCTAACACCCCAGAAGCAGCGCCCGACAGGCGCTGCGTTCTGAGCCTAGCATTTAGCCCTGCAATGCCGCCAAAGTCAGGTCCAGGCAGTGCCGCGCCTTGGTCACCAACTCGTCTATCTCGGCCTTGCTGATCACCAACGGTGGCGAAATGATCATGGTGTCGCCCACGGCGCGCATGATCAGGCCATTCTCGAAGCAGAACGTGCGGCAGATCATGCCAACACCACGGCCTTCATAACGCTTGCGCGTTGCCTTGTCCTGAACCAGTTCGATGGCACCGAGCATGCCCACACCGCGAACTTCCCCCACCAGCGGGTGATCAGCCAGTTCCCTCAAACGCTTTTGCAAATAGGGTGCCGTTTCGTCGTGCACGTGCTTAACAATTTGTTCATCGCGCATGATGCGGATGTTTTCCAGGGCTACCGCTGCCGCCACCGGGTGACCGGAATAGGTGAAGCCGTGGTTGAAATCACCGCCTTCGTTCAGCACGGCGACCACTTCGTCGCGCACGATCAGGCCGCCCATCGGGATGTAGCCGGAGGTCAGGCCCTTGGCGATGGTCATCATGTCGGGCTTGAGGCCGTAGAAATCGCTACCGAACCACTCACCGGTGCGGCCAAACCCACAGATCACTTCGTCAGCCACGAACAGGATGTCGTACTTGGCGAGGATTTCCTTGATGCGCGGCCAGTAGCTGTCTGGCGGCACGATCACCCCACCGGCACCCTGGATCGGCTCGGCAATAAAGGCACCGACGTTGTCCACGCCCAGTTCCAGGATCTTCTCTTCCAACTGGTTGGCCGCCCACACGCCGAATTCTTCCGGGCTCATGTCGCCGCCTTCGCCGAACCAGTAAGGCTGGGCGATGTGGACGATGCCCGGGATCGGCAAGTCGCCTTGTTCATGCATATAAGTCATGCCGCCGAGGCTGGCGCCGGCCACGGTTGAACCGTGGTAGCCATTCTTGCGGCTGATGATGGTTTTCTTGTTCGGCTGGCCTTTGATCGCCCAGTAGTGGCGGACCATACGCAGCATGGTGTCGTTGCCTTCGGAGCCGGAGCCGGTGAAGAACACGTGGTTCATGCCCTGCGGGGCGATATCGGAGATGGCTTTGGCCAGTTCCAGCACCGGCGGGTGGGCGGTCTGGAAGAACAGGTTGTAGTAAGGCAGTTCTTTCATCTGCTTGGCGGCCGCATCAGCCAGTTCATCGCGACCGTAACCGATCGCCACGCACCACAGGCCGGCCATGCCGTCGAGAATCTTGTTGCCTTCGCTGTCCCACAGGTAAACGCCGTGGGCTTTGGTGATGATCCGTGGGCCTTTCTCTTTCAATTGCTTGAAGTCGCTGAACGGCGCCAGGTGGTGATCGCTGCTCAAGGCTTGCCATTCACGGGTTTGCGGGTTGTTGCTGGACATACCAATCTCCTAGATGTTTCAGGTGAGGACGCGCCGTTTGAAGGGCGCGCCCGGCGCATCAGACGGCGAAGAGCAGGAATTCCCGCTCCCACGAACTGATCACGCGCTTGAAGTTTTCATGCTCGGCCCGCTTGACCGCGACGTAGCCTGTGATGAATTTTTGACCCAGGTATTTCTCGATGGTCTTGCTGTTTTCCATGCGCTCCAGGGCGTCTTCGATGGTCAGCGGCAGGCGCAGGTTGCGGCGCTCGTAACCACGGCCCACCACCGGTGCGCTTGGGCTGATGCCTTCGACCATGCCGATGTAGCCACACAGCAAGCTGGCGGCAATCGCCAGGTACGGGTTGGCGTCGGCACCGGGCAGGCGGTTTTCCACCCGACGGTTTTGTGGGCCGGCGTCCGGAACCCGCAGGCCAACGGTGCGGTTCTCTTCGCCCCACTCCACGTTGACCGGCGCCGAGGTGTCGGGCAGGAAGCGGCGGAACGAGTTGACGTTAGGCGCGAACAGCGGCAACAGCTCGGGGATGAATTTCTGCAGGCCGCCGATGTGGTGCAGGAACAGCTCGCTCTTGGTCCCGTCTTCATTGGAGAACACGTTCTTGCCGGTGGCGATATCGATGATGCTCTGGTGCAGGTGCATTGCACTGCCGGGCTCGCCGGTCATGGGCTTGGCCATGAAGGTGGCCGCCACGTCGTGCTTGAGCGCCGCTTCGCGCATGGTGCGCTTGAACACCAGGATCTGGTCGGCCAGGGACAGTGCGTCGCCGTGACGGAAGTTGATTTCCATCTGCGCCGTGCCGTCTTCGTGGATCAACGTGTCGAGGTCCAGCTCCTGCAGCTCGCACCAGTCGTAGACGTCTTCGAACAACGGGTCGAATTCGTTGGCCGCTTCTATAGAGAAGGACTGGCGGCCAGTCTCCGGGCGACCGGAGCGGCCAATCGGCGGTTGCAGCGGGAAGTCCGGGTCTTCGCAGCGTTTGGTCAGGTAGAACTCCATCTCCGGCGCCACGATGGGCTGCCAGCCCTTGTCGGCATAGAGCTTGAGGACTTTCTTGAGCACGTTGCGCGGCGACAGCTCGATCGGGTTGCCTTGCTTGTCGTAGGTGTCGTGGATCACCTGGGCCGTAGGCTCTATGGCCCAGGGCACGAGGTACACCGCGTTCTCGTCCGGGCGGCAGATCATGTCGATGTCGGCCGGGTCGAGCAATTCGTAATAGATGTCGTCTTCGACATAGTCGCCGGTCACGGTCTGCAACAGAACGCTTTCGGGCAGGCGCATGCCTTTTTCGGCGATGAACTTGTTGGTCGGCGAGATCTTGCCCCGGGTGATGCCGGTGAGGTCGCCAATCATGCATTCGACTTCTGTGATCTTGTGGTCTTTCAACCAATCGGTGAGCTGGTCGAGGTTGTTACTCATAAATGCCTCTGGGCTGTGTTTCCTGACATCCATTAAAGGTCAGGCGTAAGTTGACGCAGCATCCGCGTCGCGTTGCATCACCCGCTTTCGACAGGCATTGCCAAATGCCTGGAAGATTGCGAGGTAGTGCGGGTTAGAGCTTACCTGCCATTCGGGGTGCCATTGCACTCCTAAAGCAAAAGCCTTGCCCGCGGGCACTGAAAAGCCTTCGATCAGGCCATCCGGCGCTGTGGCCTCGACCTGGAAACCGGCCGCCAGGCGATCAATGCCCTGTGAATGGATCGAGTTGACCTGGATCGTCGACGGCAAGCCCAGGCTTGCCAATACCCCATTCGGGGAGATGGTTACCGGATGTGCCGGGCCGTACTGGATGTCCAGCGGCTGGGTGTCGTCTTCGCGGTGATCCATCATGCCCGGCACTTCATGAACCTTCTGGTGCAGGCTGCCGCCAAACGCCACGTTCATTTCCTGAAAGCCACGGCAAATCCCCAGTACCGGAACGCCGGCCGCTATGGCTGCACGCAGCAGCGGCAGGGTGGTTTGGTCCCGTGCAGAATCATGAGCAGTCCCGGGCGCGCTGGCCGGACCGTCGTAGTGAAAGGGTTCGATATTGGAAGGTGAGCCGGTAAATAGAATGCCGTCCAGGCCGTCAAGAATATTGGCCGGGTCGAGCAGATCCGCCAGGGACGGAATAATCAACGGCAAGCCCTTGGCAGCGGTGGCCACTGCACGGACGTATTTGTCGCCACTGATGTGATAAGCATGCAGACCGACCTGTTTGGAGCAGGCGGTGACGCCGATTAACGGCAGGCGAGACATGAAGCACCCCGGTATTATTGCTGTTATGGGTTTGAATCGAGCTTAGCCTTGTTCATTTTTTTACACAACACCCCCGTAAAAAATACAACACGGCCCGCTCAAACGTGCTGGTTCCAAGAGCCCCAATCCCAAAAAATTGCCCCAAAAAGCCCCAAAAAAGCCCTCACGGCGCTTTTTTAGGGCAAAAAAGGCCTCGCTTGACTTCGGCATGCCGTTCGGGTTGACTGAAACCCGAAGAGATCAATGATTGATATTTTTAACAACAAAGGTGTTGCATCATGTCGGTACCCCCGCGTGCCGTTCAGCTTAACGAAGCGAACGCGTTCCTTAAGGATCATCCTGAGGTTCTGTACGTAGACCTTCTAATTGCGGATATGAATGGTGTGGTGCGCGGCAAGCGCATCGAACGCACCAGCCTCCACAAGGTTTACGAGAAGGGCATTAACCTGCCTGCCTCTCTATTTGCCCTGGATATCAACGGCTCAACGGTGGAAAGCACCGGCCTGGGTCTGGACATCGGTGATGCTGACCGAATCTGTTATCCAATCCCCGACACCCTGTGCAATGAACCCTGGCAAAAGCGCCCAACCGCGCAACTGCTGATGACCATGCACGAACTCGAAGGTGAACCTTTCTTCGCCGATCCTCGCGAAGTACTCCGCCAAGTTGTAAGCAAATTTGACGACCTCGGTCTGACCATCTGCGCCGCATTCGAGCTGGAGTTCTACCTGATTGACCAGGAGAACGTGAATGGCCGGCCACAACCGCCCCGCTCGCCGATCTCCGGCAAACGCCCGCACTCGACACAGGTCTACCTGATCGACGACCTCGACGAATACGTCGACTGCCTCCAGGACATTCTGGAAGGTGCAAAAGAGCAAGGCATCCCTGCCGACGCCATCGTCAAGGAAAGTGCCCCGGCGCAGTTCGAAGTGAACCTGCACCACGTTGCCGACCCTATAAAGGCCTGCGACTACGCGGTACTGCTCAAGCGCTTGATCAAGAACATCGCCTACGACCATGAGATGGACACCACCTTCATGGCCAAGCCTTACCCGGGCCAGGCAGGCAACGGCCTACACGTGCACATTTCGATCCTGGACAAGGACGGCAAGAACATCTTTGCCAGCGAGGATCCCGAGCAGAACGCCGCATTGCGTCACGCGATCGGCGGTGTGCTGGAGACCCTACCCGCCCAAATGGCGTTCCTGTGCCCTAACGTCAACTCCTACCGTCGTTTCGGCGCACAGTTCTACGTGCCGAACTCGCCGTGCTGGGGACTGGATAACCGCACCGTGGCGATTCGCGTACCGACCGGCTCGTCCGACGCCGTACGTATCGAACACCGTGTGGCCGGGGCTGATGCCAACCCTTACCTGCTGATGGCTTCGGTATTGGCGGGCGTGCATCACGGCCTGACCAACAAGATCGAGCCTGGCGCACCGGTGGAAGGCAACAGCTACGAGCAGAACGAACAGAGCCTGCCGAACAACCTGCGTGATGCCCTGCGCGAGTTGGACGACAGCGAGGTGATGGCCAAGTACATCGATCCTAAATACATCGATATCTTCGTCGCCTGTAAGGAAAGTGAGCTGGAGGAGTTCGAACACTCCATCTCCGACCTTGAGTACAACTGGTACCTGCATACCGTATAAGCGGTTGCCGGGCTAAAAAGAACGCCGCAGGCCTTTGGCCTACGGCGTTTTTTTATGGCTGTTGTGGCGAGGGAGCCTGCTCCCGCCGGGCTGCGAAGCGGCCCCAATAAGAACACCGGGTTCTTTCAGGCGGAACCGAGGTGCAGGTCTTGGGCCTGCTGCGCAGTCCAGCGGGAGCAAGCTCCCTCGCCACAGGGTATGGATCATCCAGTGGCTCTGCGTACAATGCCCGCTGCCCTGTAGGAGACTTCAATGAATCGCCCTGCCACTCCTCGCAAACCCCGCGCCCGCAGCCAGGCCCGGATCGACGCGATCCTCGATGCCGCCCGCACCTTGCTGGCCGCCGAAGGCGTGGCCAGCCTGTCGATCTACAGCGTGGCCGAGCGGGCGCAGATTCCACCGTCATCGGTGTATCACTTCTTCGCCAGCGTGCCGGCGTTGCTGGAGGCGCTGACCGCTGACGTTCATGCGGCCTTTCGCGCGGCCATTCAGGCGCCCATCGATCATGATTCACTCAAGCACTGGCGCGACCTGTCCTGCGTGGTGGAGCAGCGCATGCTCAGCATCTACAGCAACGACGCCGCCGCCCGCCAATTGATCCTGGCCCAGCACGGGTTGACCGAAGTGACACAGGCCGACCGCCAGCACGACCTGGAGCTGGGAAACCTGATGTTTGAGGTGTTCAACCGGCACTTTGAGGTGCCGAGCCTGCCCGCCGATGTCGACGTGTTTGCCCTGGCCCTGGAACTGAGCGACCGCGTCTACGCGCGCTCGGTGCATCAGCATGGGCAAATCACCCCGCGCATGGCCGAGGAAGGCATGCGGGTGTTTGATGCGTATGTGGGGCTTTATCTGCCGGCGTTCTTGCCCAAGCGGGTGGCTGCGCTCTGATTTTTTGTTGCCTGTCCGGGCCTCTTCGCGAGCAAGCCCGCTCCCACATTCGACCGTATTCCAAAGGTAGAACTCGGTCAAATG
>NZ_JBSVWQ010000179.1:0-11581 GCF_054071215.1 Pseudomonas sp. SDO5522_S412
TCAGTCACAGATGTTTTGGCTGAACCACCGCTTTCGCGAGCAAGCCCGCTCCCACATTTTTGACCGAATTGTGCCCGGGAGAGTTACGCCGCCCGCTCATCCCCGGGGCTGCGCTCGAAGTAGCGCTTGTACTCCCGGCTGAACTGCGACGTGCTCTGATACCCCACACTGTGGGCCGCCTGCGCCACGCCCATGCCTTCCACCAGCAGCAACTGCTGTGCCTTGAGCAACCGCAGACGCTTGAGGTACTGCACCGGCGACAACAGCGTGCAGCGCTTGAAGTGTTCGTGGAAGGTCGACGCGCTCATGTGCGCATAACCCGCCAACGTCTCGATATTCAGCGGCTCGGCGTAATGGGCATGCAGGTGATTCAACGAAGTCGCCACCCGGGAAAACTGCCCCTGCTGCTCCACCAACGCCCGCAACACATCCGCCTGTGGCCCGCGCAATGCGGTGAACAATAATTCCCGCACCCGCGCCGGACCCATGATCCGGCTCTCCAGCGGATCGTGCAGGCACTGCAACAGGCGTTCGACACAGCCGCGCATGGCGTCGTCCAGCACCACCGAACTCATCGACTCCAACGTTTGCGCCGCCGGCGGTGGCCCGCTCTGGATCCCCATCGCCATCACCAACTCACCCAGCACCACCCGATCAATGCCCACCGTCACCCCCAACAGCGGTGCATTCGGCATGGCAAAAGTCTCGCATTCGAACGGCACCGGCATCGCCTGGATCAGGTAATGCCCCGCGCCGTACTCCAGGGTACGCGGGCCCAGGTACGCGACCTTGCTGCCCTGGGCGACGATCATCAGGCTCGGTTCATAAATCTGCGGGCCCCGCGCCACATCGCAACTGGCACGCAATACCTGCACGCCCGGCAGGTTCGTGGGCGAGAACCCATCACGGGGTGTCAGGGGTTCGATCAAGGCAACCAACGCGGCATTGGCATCGACATGGCGGGTCAACAACATGGCAAAAACTTCGCGAAAAAGGGGATGAGACCATCATCGCAGGTCTGGCGCCACAACGATCCAATCCAGGTGCACTCCCGGACGAATAGGCATGAGACTCGGAGCAATCGCCATGGCCGCACCCAGGCACGGCGCGGAGAATGCGCCACCTCACCTGTTACTGCACCTGCGAGGTTTCTCCATGTACACCGCCATCGGTTATGCCGCTCAATCGGCCACCACTCCCCTCGCCCCCATGTCCTTCGAACGCCGTAGCCCGCGCGCCGATGACGTGGCGATCGAAATTCTCTACTGCGGCGTCTGCCACTCCGACATCCACCAGGCACGCAACGAATGGGGCATCGCCGTGTACCCGCTGATGCCGGGCCACGAGATCGTCGGTAAAGTCACCGCCGTCGGCGCCAGCGTCACCGCGCACAAAGTCGGCGACCTGGTGGGTGTTGGCTGCATGGTCGACTCCTGCCGTCACTGCGACGCCTGCCACGCGGACCTCGAGCAATACTGCCTCGAAGGCCCGACCATGACCTACGCCACCCCGGACCGGGTCGACGGCAGCAACACCATGGGCGGCTACTCCGACAGCATCGTGGTCAGCGAGCACTTCGTGGTGAAGATCCCGGCCAAGCTCGACCTGGCCAGCGCCGCGCCGATCCTCTGCGCCGGCATCACCACTTACTCGCCGCTCAAGCATTACGGCGTGAAGGCTGGCGACAAGGTTGGCGTTCTGGGCATGGGCGGTTTGGGCCATATGGGCATCAAGTTCGCCAAGGCCATGGGCGCGGAAGTGACGCTGTTCACCCGCTCCGCGAGCAAGGCTGAAGAAGGCCGTCGCCAGGGCGCCGACCACGTGATCGTGTCCACCGACGAAGCCCAGATGAAAGCCGCTGCCGGGCATTTCGACTTCCTGCTGGACACCATCCCGGTGCAGCACGACTTGAATCCCTACCTCGACGTACTGCGCTTTGACGGCGTGCACATCCTGGTAGGTTTGATCGAGCCGGTCGACCCGCCCGTCAACGCTGCCAAGCTGGTGCTGGGCCGCAAAGTGCTGGCCGGTTCGTTGATCGGTGGGATTGCCGAAACCCAGGAAGTCCTGGACTTCTGCGCCGAGCACGGCATCACCTGCGACATCGAGATGCTCGACATCCGCCAGATCAACGAAGCCTACACCCGCATGATTGCCGGTGATGTGAAGTACCGCTTCGTGATCGACATGGCGACCCTCAAGGCCTGACCAAGATCGTTCCCACGCTCTGCGTGGGAACGCATGCTGTGACGCTCCGCGTCACCGTTGCGCAGGGCTCAAGTGCTGGACGCGGAGCATCCGAAGCGGCATTCCCACGCGGAGCGTGGGAACGATCACGGCCTGATCAGGCCTTCGCGCCCAACTCCGCTGACAGCCGTGCTGCGACCTGTTTGATCACAGGGATCAGCTCGGCCATTTTCTCCAGCGGCATGTAGGGCACGGTACTGGCGATGCTGATGCCGGCGACGATTCGCCGGCTGGCATCGCGCACCGGTGCCGCGACACAACGGATCGACGGTTCGTTGTCTTCCAGATCGAATGCATAACCGCCCGCCACGTATTCCTGCATGCGCTGTTCAAACTGCGCCCAGGATTGCTCGGGGTGCTGCGGCCACTGCAGATTCTTCCCGCCCGTCGGCAGGCTGACCTGATACAGGCGCTGCCACTCTTCCACGCTGTCATCCAGCAACAACGCCTTGCCGATCCCGGTGCGCGCCAGCGGCATGCGATGGCCGACGCGCGAGCGCATTTCCGGGCCGTTGCGGCCAGGGTTCTTGTGCAGGTACAGCACGTCGTCGTATTCGCGGATAGCCAGGTGGATGGTATCGCCGGTCAACGCCGACAACTCGTCCAGATACGGCACTGCCAGGCTGACCAAAGGCAGTTCTTCACGGGCCTGGAAACCCAGCTCGATCAATTTGGGGCCCAGCAGATAACCGACTTGCGGCACTACGCGCAGGTAGCGTTCTTCCACCAGGCAACTGGCCAGGCGGTGAGTGGTGCTGCGGGTGGTGCCGATGCGCTTGGCGATTTCCTTCAGATCCCGCGCACCGGCCGCCACTGCCTGCACCACGCCCAGGCCACGAAGCAGGGTTTGAGTGCCGGTGGGCGCGGCTTCTTTGACGGGAGTTTGGGCGTTTTCCTGCATATCGGGCCTATTGGGAAGTACGAAAACGGCGAGCATTATGGCAAATGCGGACCAGCAAAACAGAGGAGATCAAAATGTGGGAGCGGGCTTGCTCGCGAAGGCGGTTTTCCAGTTAATGCATACGCTGACTGACACACCGTTTTCGCGAGCAAGCCCGCTCCCACATTGGTCGTGTGGCGCCCTTTTTATCGCTGTTTCATGCGGTCGATAATCACCGCCAGCAACAGGATCGAGCCGCGAATCACGTATTGGTAGAAGGTGTCGATATTCTTCAGGTTCATCGCGTTTTCGATGATCGCCAGAATCAGCACCCCGGCAATCACATGCCGGATCATCCCAATCCCGCCGCTCAGCGACACCCCGCCCAGCACGCACGCCGAGATCACCGTCAACTCGAACCCCTGGCCAATCATCGGTTGCCCCGAGGTCATCCGCGACGCCAGGATCACCCCGGCCAACGCGCCGATCACGCCGTGCACGGCAAAGATGATGATCTTGGTGCGATCGACATTCACCCCGGCCAACAGCGCCGCTTCCTGGTTGCCGCCGATGGCCATGGTGTTGCGCCCGTAGGTGGTGTAGTTCAGCAACCAGCCAAAAAACACAAAGCACAGCACGGTGATGACGATTGGCACCGGCACGCCAAACAGCTGGCCGTTACCAAAGACGAAGAAGTTTTCGTCCATCACGCCGACCGCCTTGCCGTTGGAAAAAATATACGCCAGCCCACGCACGATCTGCATCGTCGCCAGCGTCGTGATCAACGCGTTGATCCGCAGCTTGGCGATCACGATGCCGTTGATCAGCCCCACCACCAGGCCCATGGCCAACGCCGCCGACACGCCGAAGAACACGCTGTCGGTGTCGCGAATCACGATCCCCGCCACCACGCCCGAACAGGCGATCACCGAACCCACCGACAAGTCGAAGTGCCCCGACGCCAGGCAAAACAGCATGGTGCAGGCCGCAATCCCCACGGTGGAAATCGCCAGCCCCAGGCCGCGCATGTTCAGCGGCGAGAGGAAGTTGTCGATGAAGATGGCGCTGAGCACGAAGATGCTCAAGGCCGCCAGCAGCATGACCCAATCATCAAGAAACTTGCGCTGGTTGAACCCCGGCCAGAAGCTTCTTGCGGTTTTTACCTGTGACATACCCACCTCGTATTCTTCAGTCCCGCGTACGCGGAAGAGCCAGTTGCAGCAGCCGTGCTTCGTCCGCTTGATCGCGGGTCAATTCGCCGGTCAGGGCGCCTTCGCTCATCACCAGGATGCGGTCGGAGATGCCCATCACTTCCATCAGGTCGCTGGACACCACGATCACCGCGATGCCACTGGCCGCCAGGTTGTGAATGATCTGGTAGATCTCCGACTTGGCACCGATATCGATGCCGCGGGTCGGCTCGTCCAGCAGCAACACTTTCATCGGCATCGACAACCAGCGGCCGAGAATCGCCTTCTGCTGATTGCCGCCCGACAGGAACAGAATCGGCTGGTCCGCCGACGGCGTGCGCACGTTCAGCGCGCTGATCTGCCGCTGGGCGTTGGTGCGTTCCCAGCCGCCCTGGATCAGCCAGCCGAAGCGCGCATGGTCGCGCCGCGCACTGATATTGATGTTCTCTGCAACGCTTGCGCGGGGCACGATGCCTTCCTTCTTGCGGTCCTCGGGGCAGAGCAACACCCCCGCCGCAATCGCATCCCGTGGTGTCTTGAACGTCTGCGCCTGGCCATGCAGCACCAGGGTCCCCTGGGTGCTGCGGGACAGCCCGGCGAGCAGGCGCAACAACTCTGTGCGCCCGGCCCCCACCAGGCCGAACAGCCCGAGAATCTCGCCCTTGTTCACCTGCAGGCTCACCGGTTCCTGCAACCCCGGCCCGAGCAAACCTTCGACTCGCAGCGCTTCACCGCAGTGCTCGCGCGGCCTGTAGTCGTAGATATCCTGGATATCGCGCCCGACCATGCAGTTGACCAGTTGGTCGACGTTCAACTGCGTCATGTCCTCGAACGTGCGCACGAAGCGCCCGTCCTTGAACACCGTCACCGCATCGCAGATACGGAACACTTCTTCCATGCGGTGCGACACGTAGAGGATCACCCGGCCTTCATCCCGCAGTCGGGCGATGATCACCATCAGCCGCTCGATCTCACGGGCCGAGAGGCTGCTGGTGGGTTCGTCGAACGCAATCACATGGGCGTTGCGCGACATGGCCTTGGCGATTTCCACCAGTTGCCGCTGGCCGAGGGACAGGCTGCCCAGGCGCATGTTCGGATCGATTTCATCCGCCAGGCCCTTGAGCAGGTCCCGTGCCTTGCGCACCATCGCGCCGCGATTGACCACGCCAAAGCGCGACGGCATATGCCCCAGCAGCAGGTTCTCGGCGACGGTCATTTCCGGCACCAGTTGCAGCTCCTGGTGAATCACTGCGATGCCGCTGGCGATGCTGTCGGCCGCCGACTTGAAACTTACGCTGCGTTCGCCCAACTGCAAGCTGCCACTGTTGGGCGGATAAAAACCGCCGAGGATTTTCAGCAAGGTCGACTTGCCCGCGCCGTTCTCGCCCATCAGCGCATGCACCGAATGGGGCCGCGCTTCAAAGCTGATCTGCGCCAGGGCCTTCACCCCGGGAAACTCCTTGCCGATGCCGTTGAAGCGCAGGCTCTCTGCAGCGGCGCTGTTCATTTCCACAGACCGATCTTGCTCAACTCTTCCTTGAAGTTGGCGCGGGTGATCAGGGTCACGTTATCCAGTGCGGTGAACTTGGCAGGCTCAGTGCCTTTGGTCACCCACTCGAACATCGAGGTCGCGGTTTTATAGCCGGACGCATCGGGGCTGAGCAGCATCGAGCCGTAGAAACCGGTGTCGGATTTCTTCAGTTCTTCGATGGCGTCGGTGCCGTTGATGCCCACGCCAATCACGTTTGTGGCCTTGAAGCCGGCGCTTTCGGTGGCGCGTACGCCGCCCAGTACGGTGCTGTCGTTCATGCCGCCAATCAGCAGGTTTTTCGCGCCGCTGGGCAGTTTCACCAGGGCCGAGTTGGTGGAGTCCATGGCGCCCGGCACGTCGAGGGTTTTCTGCGCGGTGAACAGGATATGGTCAACCGGCAGGCCGGCGGCCTTGAGGCCTTCTACCGAACCGTCGGTGCGCTTCTTGCCGGTTTCCAGCTCGTCGAAGGTATTGATGACGGCGTAGGTGTCCTTCCAGTCCCAGTTGCGATGCTTGGCTTCGGTGGCCATGGCTTCGCCTTGTTTCTGGCCGATCTTGTAGGCGTCCAGGCCGACGTAAGGCACGTCTTCCATGGGCTTGCCCTTGGCGTCGACGAAGCGGTCGTCTACCGCCAGCACTTTGAGGTTATTCAGCTTGGCCTTGGCCATGATCGCAGGGCCCAGGGACACGTCCGGCGGGCAGATCACGAAACCCTTGGCGCCGTTGGCGGCCAGGGTGTCGATGGCGGACAGGGTCTTCTCGCCGTCGGGCACGGCGATCTTGATCACGGTGAAACCATGGTCCTTGCCGGCTTTTTCAGCGAAGGCCCATTCGGTCTGGAACCAGGGCTCTTCCGCCTGCTTGACCAGGAAGCCGATCTTTACTTCTTCGGCAGAGGCCAGGCCGCTGAGCGCCATCGTGAGGGCAAGGGTGCCTAGTGTTTTCTTGAGCATGAACCACCTCTTCTTGTTATTTGGAAAAGTTTTAATCGTGGTACATCACCGACCGCCCACCATCGATCATCAGGCAGGTGGCATTGATAAAGGGCGCCTCATCGGTCGCAAGAAACAGTGCCGTCATCGCCACTTCAATCGGCTGGCCGATGCGCTTGGGCGGGTGCAGGTCGAAGGCACGCTGGCGCTCGGCGTGCGGGTCGGCAAAGCCGTTCCAGTAATCGACGTTGAGTTGGGTTTCGATATAGCCCGGCGCGATGGCATTTACGCGGATGCCCTTGGGCGCGTATTCGATGCCCAGCGCGCGGGTCAGCCCGAGCAAGCCGTGCTTGGCCACCGGGTACGGGAAGCAGCCGGGAATGATGTGGCTGGAGTGGGTGGAGGCGATGTTGATGATGTTGCCGATGCCTTGCTCGATCATGTGCGGCAACACGGTACGGCAGCCGTACCAGGCGCCGTCGAGGTCGATGGCGAAGCAGCGGCGCCAGTCTTCGTCGGTCATTTCCAGCGGGTCGCGGAACACGTTGACGCCGGCGCAATTGACCAGCACATCGACGCGGCCAAAGCGTTCGATAGCGACGTCCACCAGGGCGCGCCATTGATCCTTGGAAGTGATGTCGACAGGTTGTGCGTAGATCTCGGCGCCGTGTTCGCGCCAGTGGGCGGCGACCTGCTCGACCTTCTCGCCCTGGATATCACCGATCACCAGGCGCGCCTGCTGAGCCTGGAAGCAGGCGACGATAGCCTCGCCAATGCCTTGGGCGGCACCGGTGATGACCACGACTTTGTTCTTCAGTCGCTCGCCGTAAGTCGGCTCGGGCACCGGAGGTAACGACAACGGTTGTGCCTGCATCGCTTCACCTGTTTTGTTTTTGGTAGTGAGTGCTGATGCGCAAGACTATAAACCCAGAAACCGGAACATCTCAATATATAAATTATCATCCCATATAGTGAGCAAATATATAAAAAAACCGGCTTTAAAAGCCGGTCCTTTATGCACACTTAACCCTGTGCGAAATCCCTGAGGGCGTCGCCTTCCATGCGGTAGCGTACCCACTCTTCCTGGGGCTGGGCACCGATGGATTTGTAGAACGCGATGGCCGGCTCGTTCCAGTCCAGCACGCTCCACTCGAAACGCCCGCAGCCGTTGTCACAGGCGATTTTCGCCAGGTGGCGCAGCAACTTCTTGCCCGCCCCGCCACCGCGTTGCTCGGGGTTGATGTACAGGTCTTCGAGGTACAGGCAGTTGCTGCCCAGCCACGTGGAATAGCTGAAAAAGAACACCGCAAAGCCGATCGGCAAACCGTCGCGCAGGCAGATCAGGCCGTGGGCGGTGGCACCTTCACTGAACAGGCTGCGCTCGATGTCCACCACGCTGGCGATCACTTCGTGCCGGGCTTTTTCATAGTCGGCAAGCTCGGTGATGAAGGTCAGGATCTGCGCAGCATCGCTGGGCACGGCGGGGCGAATCTCGATGGTCATGGGCAGGCCTTGTCAGGGAAAGAGAGCACACATACTAAGGCGCTTTAATGACCGATTGCAGTGCAATTTGATTCACGGCTAACCTGCAGGCCATCGACCTTTGAGAACCCCCATGCCCTTCACGCCCTTGACCGACCTCGCCGCGACGTTATTGCCTCACGCCCTTGAGCCTTCGGAAGACGGCGCCCACGACCTGTCCCACTTGCAACGGGTGTGGCACAACGTGCGCTTGATCCAGGCAGAGGAAGGCGGCGATCCCGAGGTACTGCTGGCAGCCGTGTTGCTGCACGACTGCGTCGCGGTGGAGAAGAATTCGCCGTTGCGTTCCAAGGCCTCAATATTGGCGGCGGACAAGGCCGGGCAGATTTTGCAGGGGTTGGCGTGGCAGCCCGAGACGATTGCAGCGGTGACCCACGCCATCGAGACCCACAGCTTTTCGGCGGGCCTGACGCCGGTGACGCTTGAAGCAAAGATTATGCAGGATGCCGACCGTTTGGACTCCCTCGGCATGATCGGCGTGGCCCGCACGTTCTATATCGCCGGGCGCATGGGCAGCGGGCTGTATGACCCGGCTGACCCAACGGCGCAGCATCGCGAGTACGACGACAAGCGCTTTTGCCTCGACCATTTCCAGACCAAGCTGCTGCATCTGGCGGGCGGATTTCAGACGCCGACGGGGCAACGCATGGCCCTGGCGCGCCATGAGCGGTTGAAGGGTTTCATGGACCTGTTCATCGAAGAAATCGGCACGCCATACTCCGCTGTGGGCTAACGCAAGCACCGCTAACCACAGAACAAACCCTCGGGCCGTGCATGGTAAAAAGTTGGGCATAAATCCAACAGACGCAAGGCTCCCCCATGCACGCCTCACCTGCGGTTGGCGGAAAACTGTTCGCCCTTTTCTGCCTCGCCAGCTACCTGCTTTCCCTGTCCTATGGCTCGACATTCTTGCTGTCGCTGCTGATCCATTCGCGCGGCGGCAACGAACACGACGCGGGCAGCGTGATCTCCATGGCGATGCTCAGCACCTTTGTGGCGGTGCTGGTTTCCGGGCATCTGGCCGACCTGCTGGGGGCTGCCAGGTCGATCGCCCTGCTCGGCGTATTGCTGGCGGTGGCGTGCCTGGGCTTTGCGCTGGCGCCGGGGTTCGGCGAGGGCTTGATGCTTTTTGGCTTGTCGTTGGGGTTGGGCTGGGGCGTCTTCTATACGCTGGGTCCGATCATCGTGGCGATGCTGGTGGAGCCGGCACAGCGGGCCAAATATTTCGCACTGCTGTCGGGCAGCATGATGACCGGGATCGGCTCCGGGCCGTTGCTGGGGCGGGCGGCAAGTGCGCTGGATTTTTCGCTGACGGCGGCCTTTCATATAGCAGCGCTGGCGAGCCTGGTGGGTGTGCTGATTTTCTGGCGACTGGGTCGCGCGCTGAGTCAACACACCGCGCCGGTGGCGAAGATTTCCTGGTCGGCCACGCGCCAGGTGCTGTCATCGAAAGCGGTGTTCGCGATCATCATGGTGGGCCTCGGCGGTTGCGTGTTTGGCGGGCTGTCGAGTTTCCAGACCAGCTACGCGGCGTTGCACGGGCTGGACTATTCGCTGTTCTTCCTGGGCTTCATGAGTGCGGCGATTACCAGCCGCCTGCTGATCGCCGGCATCGTGGTCAAGCGTGATCCGTATTGGACGGCGTGTGTGTTGTCGGGGTTGATGCTGGTGTCGATTTTCCTGTTCGGGTTCAGGGTCAGCGGCAACTACAGCTACCTGCTGGCAGCCGTCACCCTGGGCGTCGGTTACGGCCTGACGTATTCGGTGATCAATGGTTTGGCTGCGAACGAAGCACCCGCCGGCACCACGTCCCAGGCGTTGCTGCTGTTCAGCCTGGCGTACTTTATCGGGGTGTTCGGTTTCCCGCTGCTGGCGGGCAAGGTCATCGTCGAATACGGCATGCCGACCCTGTTGATGAGCGTACTGGCGGTGGCGCTGCTCAATTGGCTGATCACGGTGGCGCGGTTGATCTGGCGCCGAATCTCGTCACACAAAATCTTACAAGCGACCTAAGACCGTTCGTCGGTATCGAGGCACGAATCACAAACGGGGGCGGACCAATATCAGGTAAGGACATTAATCATATGGAGACACCATCATGACGACTTCCAAATTTGCCGCCCTCGCCCTCACCGGTTTGCTGTCTGCTGTTTCGCTGAGCAGCTTTGCCGCCTCCACAGGTTCCAGCACCGGCCCGACCGACCCTGTCGGCAGCCCGCCCAACCCGGCCGCTCAGGAGTCGAAGGACTCGATGGGTACCGGCATGGACACCAACGGCGGCGCCATCATCGACAACAGCAGAGACCCGCGTACCCAGGGCGACGACACCAATCGCAACAGCGGTGCGGTGCCAAACGGCAAAATGGGCCCAGGTGCCACTTCTCCCTCGATCAACAAGGGTGACGACTCCAACATCCCCGGCGCGCCAAAACAGCCAGCGCCTTAATGCGCAAGAAAGACGAACACCCAACCATTTCCCAGTGAAGAGGTATGCATGAACGTCGATCACAACCTTGAAAAAGAAGTCCTCACCCGTCTGCTCCACGCTCATCCCAGTGGGTTGGGCAAAGAAGTGCTGGACAATTACCGAGGTGAAAAAGTGGTGGCCAGCGCCTTGGCCACCTTGCAGGACCGCGGGTGGATCAAGGAAGGCCATGTGACCTGCAACGATGCCGGTGAACATTCGCTGAACCTGCCGATCAAGCTCACCGCGTCCGGCGTGGAAGCGGCTCGCAAGCTTGAAAGCGAAGCGAGCCAATAACACACCTTGCCTGGTCTGGCCCTTGTATCTTGTATGAGGGCCAGAAGGAGTATCGCAATGCCTCGTGGAAGCAAAGCCAAATACACCACCGAACAGAAGCGCAAGGCCGCCCATATCGAAGAGAGTTATGAGCACCAGGGCTTGTCGAAAGAAGAAGCCGAGGCGCGGGCCTGGGCCACCGTCAACAAGCAGTCTGGCGGCGGCGAAAAGGCCGGCGGTTCAGGCCAGCGCAAGGCGCCGGCAAAGAAGTCCCTGGACCGGCATGAGTCGGCCAAGCGGGCTGCTGCCAGCCGTGAGGGGCATCCGCGTAACAGCAGGGTTTCGCTGGGTACGCAGACCAAGGAAAGCTTGCTGAGAGAAGCGCGTGCCAAGGACATTCCCGGGCGCTCGACCATGCGCAAGGATGAGTTGATTGAGGCGCTGAAAAAGGCCGGTTAACGCGGAACAAAATGTGGGAGCGGGCTTGCTCGCGAAAGCGGTGTATCAGTGCCAGATTCA
>NZ_JBSVWQ010000180.1:0-11358 GCF_054071215.1 Pseudomonas sp. SDO5522_S412
TACTTTTGCGCTTTTCAAAAGTGAGCCGCTGTAAGAGCGGAACCGATATAAGCCACCACCCAAATAACGGATATGTCCCCAACACCGCGGAGCTACAAATTCCGGCTATGCCGGTAATCACTGACCGCCTCATACACCGCCTTACGCAACCGGTTAATCCCCCCAATCGGCCGATGCGCCTCCACCCCAAACCACGGATTAAACGACTGATTATCACAAGCCAGATTCAACGCCGGCGTATCAAAATCCTGCGCCGGAATCACCACCTTGGCCACCGTCTCAAACGGCGCATCACTCTCTTTCCATTCAATGCTGGTGTCCTCGATCGGCATGAACTTCTGCGGATTCTGCCGCTGAATCTGCAACACAAAACACGCCGCCACCCGGTCCGTCGACAGTTGCTGATTCAACGCACTGCGCAAAAAGTTCGGCAGGTCCTGATTCTGTTTGGGCAGCACATACGCAGGACACCCCTGGGGATCCGGCGCCACCCGAAACTTCGCATTCGCCGCCCCGAACTTATACGGCGACACCGAGAAATACGTCGTCTGCGTAGGACTCACCGGCGGCGGCGCCAACGTCGCCAGCGCGATAAACAAATGCCGCACCTGCCAACTGCGCGGATCCACCCCGGGGAAAAACGCCATGACTTTCTTGCCATCGGCCTGAGCCGAAATGTTCTGCGCATACTCCGCCACATCACTGACGAAAAAGTTCGGATGGCTGAACATCACAAAGTCCTGCTCACCCCGCGCCTGCTGATCCGCCAGCAGCTGTTTGCCTGGCACGTCCAGCAACTTGATCGCCATCCCCCGGGCATCCCGGATGCTGTCGAACTGCGGATACGCATTGCCGTTGGACAGTCGCATCATCGCCTGCCAGGTCTTGCCCGGCTCGGCGAACACGCCCTGGCGCAGGGCCGGGTCGAGGTCCGCCAGTACGCTGACCTCGGCCTTCACGCAGCCATGGGCCTTGGCATGCGCATCCCGCAGGTAACGCGTGCCTTCGCGGTGTTGGTCGACGATGCGCACGGCGGTCTGGATGATGCCCTGGGTCATGGCCGCTTCACCCGGCGGGATCTGTTCATCCGGCGATACCGGGCCGCTGTGCTGCCAGGCAAACCACAGGGTGGACAGCAACCAGCCCAGCAGGCCCAGGCCCACCAGCCACAACAGGGTCTTGCCGAGAAACGCGCCGAGGCGCAGCCAAAGTCGAGCGAGCATTTAAAAATCCTTTTCTGCGAAGTCGGTTGGGTCAGGGCAGTTGCTGTTCCAGCGGGCCGCCCAGCACTTTCAAATATTCCAGCAGCGCCCAGCGTTCCTGGGGCAGCAAGCCTCGGCCAATCACCCCGTTGCCACGCTGCCCGGCACGGAATTCGTGGCCGCTGTTGTGGTTGCCGGTGATGCGCGTATCGAACAGGAACGCGTTGGGGAACGCGGCGGTTTGATAGCCCAGGTGGCGCGGGTCGTATTCGAAGGTGCCTTTATAGAAGGTCGGGCTGCGCTCGTCCTGAGGCGAGAGCAATTGGTAGATCGTCGGCACCGAGCCGTTGTGCAGGAACGGCGGTGTCGCCCACACCCCGGCCAGGGGCCGTGCCTTGTAGGCACGCAATTCGCGTACGCCGATCGGCAGGCCGAAGCCGTCCAGGCGCGGGCGTTCGGCAGGTGTCACACCGGCGGCACGGTAGGCGTGGTCTTCGACAAAGGCGGTGATGTAGGCCAGGCCTTTGGCTGAAGAGAGGCTGCGCAGGTCCAGCGGCTCGGTGGGCGTGGGGTGCAGTTCGACGTTCATTTTCGCCAACTCCGCCGGGTCCCATTGCAGGGCGCTGAGGTCGAAGCGGTGGTCAGCGATATTGTTGGCAGTAGCGGGGTCGGTGCCGATCACCTCCACCGGGAGCATTTTCAACTGGCGCACCGGGCGGCCATCGACCTGGGACACCGCTGGCACGTGGCAGCCGGCGCAGTTTTCCGCGAACAGTGCGCGACCCTGGGCGGCCAGCGGTTTGTCGATGGCGCCGAACAGGTCTTCGGGCCAGGTGGGTGGCTTGAGCCGTTGCAGGGTTTCTTCGATGGTATTCAGGTCGCGAACCCGCACGCTGGAGGCGTAGCGCGCATCGCCCTGGAGCGGCTGGCCGGCGCTGTCGAAGAAGTCCAGGGTGGCGCCGACGCCCAGGGCTTCGCCGATATTGCGGGCCATGGGTTGTTGGGCCGAGCCATTCCATTGCACCCAGTCGAAGGTCCAGATGTCCCACAGTTGCGGGTAGTCCACCGGGGCGTTGGCGATGCGGTAGTTGTCGGGGGAAATGGCGTCGCCAAAGCTGGCGTTGGCGATACGGCCAAAGGCGTCGGTGCGGCCCGGGCCTTCTTCGGTGGGGTAGAGGCCACGGTGGGTGTCGTTCCAGGCAACTTTGAGGAAGTTGTTCAGGGACTTCTTGAAATCCTGGCGCAGTTGCGCTGCGGTCTGGTCGTTGTAGTCATGGCCCAGCACGGTGCGGGCAAAGCGCTCGAATTTCCACGGGTTGTAGTAGGTCGAGGCCAGGCTGGCGACCAGTGCCTGGCCGAAGCTGCCGCCGCGCAGGGTCGGCACGCTGGACGGCAGCACATGTTGCGCCGGGCCACCGTCGACCCGCAGGCCCTGGCCTTTGAAGTTCAACTGGCCGGTGTGGCAGGCGGCGCAAGTGATGTCGAGAAACTCATCATTGCTGCCAGTATTTTTATGCCGGGCGAAACCCACCGGCAGGTTGCCGGGATTTTGTGCAGTCGGCACTTGCCTGGGATCTACCAGGAAACCGAAGCGCGCCAGGTACTCGGGCGTGGCGAAACGCTGTTCGGAGAACGGCAGTTCCAGTGCGGTAAACCAGGCATAACGCAGGCCCTTGATCTGGGTGCCCTGGGGCGTGAAATAGTAGGTCTGGCGATCTGCGGCGCTCCATTGATCCTGATAGTGCACCTGTTCCACCGGCACGTAGACCGGCAGCTTCGGGTTGACCACGTAATAGAGCACCACCGCCAGGACCAGGCCCAGCAGTATGAAAATCATCAGCAAAACACGGGAAAAAATGCGCAAGATAACTATCCTTGTCGAGTTGTAGCGTTCTTATGCCATCAGGCCAGCAGTGCGGCAAGTGGCCATGAGTCTCGTTCCAGCGCTGCTGCCGTCCGTTGCAGGGCCCTGGATTGAATGAAAATGCTTTTAAACACGTGAACTTATCAGAAGTTTCCTGCTCACATGCCGGTAGCCATTGGTCGTGGCCGCCTGATAAGCTCGCGACTTTACTCGAATGCCCTTTTGGCACACGAACAAGGAAATAGCATGAAACAGCATCGGTTGGCGGCGGCGGTGGCCCTGGTTAGCCTGGTACTTGCGGGTTGTGATTCGCAAACCAGCGTAGAGCTGAAAACCCCGGCGCAAAAAGCTTCCTACGGTATCGGCCTGAACATGGGCAAAAGCCTTGCTCAAGAAGGTATGGATGACCTGGACTCCAAAGCGGTAGCCCAAGGCATCGAAGATGCCGTCGGCAAGAAAGAACAGAAGCTGAAAGACGACGAGCTGGTCGAAGCCTTCGCCGCACTGCAAAAACGTGCTGAAGAGCGTATGGCCAAGATGAGCGAAGAGTCGGCAACCGCCGGCAAGAAATTCCTCGAAGAAAACGCCAAGAAAGACGGCGTTGTCACCACTGCTTCCGGTCTGCAATACAAGATCGTGAAGAAAGCCGACGGTGCTCAACCCAAGCCTACCGACGTAGTGACTGTTCACTACACCGGCAAGCTCACCAACGGCACCACCTTTGACAGCTCCGTGGATCGCGGCAGCCCGATTGACCTGCCGGTCAGCGGCGTGATTCCGGGTTGGGTCGAAGGCCTGCAACTGATGCACGTTGGCGAGAAGGTCGAGTTGTACATCCCGTCCGACCTGGCCTACGGCGCGCAGAGCCCGAGCCCGGCGATTCCAGCCAACTCCGTGCTGGTATTCGACCTGGAACTGCTGGCCATCAAGGACCCGTCCAAGGCAGACGCTCCTGACGCACCGGCGGCTCCTGCTGCCAAGAAGTAATCAGCGCCTGAACACACAACGCCCCGTCTCGACGGGGCGTTGTTGTTTCTGGCCTGTGCGATCGTTCCCACGCTCTGCGATCGTCCCCACGCTCTGCGTGGGAATGCATCCGGTGACGCTCTGCGTCACCATTGCGCATAGCTCAAGCCTAGCGCTAACAGCAAGCGCGGAGCGCCACAGGCGGCATCCCCACGCAGAGCGTGGGAACGATCAGCTGAATCCAGGGCAAATTCAACCGAACCCATGCGGGCTAGAGCAGTCTGATAAAAGACCCGAGTACGGGTAGACGCAGATTATCTCCAAGTCAATGAATTCTTGGGTTTTTTTTATGTGCGCAAAAAACGCCCGATCTGACTGTAGGCCTTGTATTACGTGGCTTTCAGCCTGGAAAATAGGCTCTGTTCACAAGGTTATCCACAATTTGTGTGGATAACCTTTTCTGTCGCCTGGAACTGGAGTGACGATGAAAGCCCCGTTTAATTTCACCCGCTTCCTGCCCATGGCTGCTCGCCTGCTTGGCCGTGGGCGCTTGCCGACGTTGCTGTTCGCGGTCGCCGCCAAAGGCTCGAGCCAGGGCAACCGGCTGGGCAAGCTCAAGGACGACCTCAAGCTGCTCCAGGCCTTGTGCCTGGCCTACTGGCGCGGCGAGTACCGGGCCATCAGCCCCAAGGCGCTGATTTCGGTAGTGGCAGGGTTGATGTACTTCCTGAGCCCGATTGATGCGATCCCGGACTTTATCCCGGTGTTCGGCATGCTCGACGACATTGCTGTGCTGGCGTGGGTCATGAAGACCCTCGACGGCGAACTGAGCGCCTTTCGCGCCTGGCGCGAGCGTCAGCTCCCCGAGAAACTTGCGGTGGTTGAGCGCCTTCCTGCGACGCCTCAGCTGCTTACGCAAGAACACCTGAAAAAAAACTGAACCTTGGGAATATCCCCCTGCGCTCTTTGTGGCTGTTAGGATTACACTCCTAAGGAAAGTACTTACGAAGTAAGTGTTGTGATCCTACGGGGCAGTCATGGATATTCAGATAATTACAAAGGATGGCGAGCCCGAATATGCGGTTCTGCCATGGGCTCAGTATCAGGCGCTGTTAAAAGCTGCCGGTCAGCAACAGCCAACGCCTCCCGCTCCGACCATTAGCCAAGCCACTGCCGAACCGGATCTGCGCCCCCTGGAGCAGCTGCGAAGCCTGCGCGAGGCCAAGGGCCTGGCCATCGAGGTTCTGGCGCGCACGGTGGGCATCAGCCCGTCTTACCTGGGCCTGATCGAAAGCGGTGAACGCCAGCCGGACGCTGCCATCCGCCGCAGCCTGGCCTGGGAACTTGGCGTTGCAGGTTGGAGGGACGAAACGTGAGCGTACGCATCAGCCGTCAACATTGGGATGGGTTACTCAACGAGCTGGACCAGGCGCGCCGACAGCGCCACCTCTTGACCTACCGCGCCTTGCTGGAGCGCCTGCAATTTCCCACGCCGGCCATGCAGACCCTGACGGCTGCGCTGGAGCACCTGGCGGCGCTGGATGCCAAGGCCGACCAACCACTGCGCAGTTCCCTGGTGATCAGCCAGGGCGCCAGTCGCCTGCCACGTACCGGTTTCTTTGAATGTGTGGAGCGTCTCGGGCGCTTCTGCGGGCCGTCCGATGGCGTGGCCGCGGCGTCGTGGCACGCATCCGAAGTGGTGCGAGTATTTGAATACGATTATCCCGAGTCAGCGGAGGCGTAGTGTTCTGGAAGCTCAAGGCGTATGCCAGTTACTGGCTGGCGCGCAAGTTGTTTCATTGGTCCTGGTTCGTGCGACAGCCGCGTGGCTGGCAGTGGCTTGAAGGCCAGTTCGCGCGCATGGCCAATCTGGGCGACGTAGGAGCACAGAGTTTCTACGGACATATCCTGACGTTTCGTGGCAAGGGCCTTGGCGCCCGTGAAGAAGGCGTGCGACTGTTGCGGCTGGCGGCCCTGGCCGGCGACGGCAAGGCGGCCTACCAGGTTGGGGTGTTGAGCCTTGCGGGCAGCCTTGGCAAGGCGCCTGATCCGCTGGAAGCAGCACGCTGGTGGAAAATCGCCGCCCGAGCCGGGCACCCGTTGGCGCAGATGCGCCTGGAGCAACTCTGATCTAGAGCGGCTGCGGTTCTGCCTGGCCCAACTCCAGGCTGTCAATCACATGAATGCTGTAGCCCGCCACGTTCTTCGCGTGGTGCTTGGCTTGCGAGGCCAGTTCCGCCAACTGGCTGGCATCGAGTTGTCCACAGGCCTGTGGATACAAATGCACCACGCCGATGGACAGCGACAGCAGCGCAAACTCCTGGCGCACGCCCTGGCGGTTCAGTGCAACGAAACAGCCCGCGTCCAGATGCTCGCTGCGATAGAAGCGCCGGCACTGGGTGTGGAAGTCGTCCAGCAACTGGTTCAGCCGCTTGCGCCAATCCTGCGGCCCCAGCACCAGCAAAAAGTCATCACCGCCGATATGCCCGACGAAGTCGCGGCTGGGGTCTACCCGGTCGTTCAGGCATTGCGCCAGGCACAGCAGCACTTCATCGCCCCGGCCATAGCCGTAGATATCGTTGAATGGCTTGAAACTGTCGATATCGACGTAGCAGATCACAGACTCGCGTTGTTGCTGCAACAGCCGCGTCAGGCACTGCTGGATGGGGACGTTGCCCGGCAGCAAGGTCAGCGGGTTGGCATAGCGTGCCTGCTGGATTTTCAGCTCGGTAATCAGCTTGAGCACATCGATCACCCGGCCCAGCCCCAGATAATCGCCGTTGAGGGTGATGATGAAATCTTCCTCGATCCGCTGGCGTGCGCGACTGGTGAGCAGGCGGCTGACCTGCTGCAAGGACTGGCTCAGTTCCACGGCGAGAAAGTCATCACTCATCAATCGGCTGATGGGCTTGCGGGCGAACAGATCGGTGGCGAACGGCTTGAGCAGCGCATCTGACAGCGAGTGCCGGTGCACGATGCCAATCGGGTGGCCACGCTCATCCAGCACCGCCAGGGAATTAAGGTTGGCCTGGCGCCGGAAGGCTTCCAAAACCTGCGCCGTGGCAGTGTGCTGGCCCACGGCCGGCTGTTCGTTGAGCAGGGCGCTGAGGTCGCTGCCTTCGTCGTTCAGCGCGACGTTGGCGTTGTCGGGCTTGGGCAGCATCAACCGCGCTTCCTGCGGCGGGTGTTCCTGGGGGCGGCAGAGCAGGTAGCCCTGCACCAGGTCAACGCCCATTTCCGTGAGCACCGCCAACTCTTCCGGCAACTCGATGCCTTCGGCGATGACCTGGGCCCGGGAGGCCTTGGCGATTTGCAGGATGGAGCCGACAAACTCGCGCTTGAGGGCGTCCTGGTGGATGCCGTCGATAAAGTGTCGATCGATCTTCACGTAGTCCGGGCGCAGCTCCGACCACAGCCGCAGGCTGGAATAGCCGGCACCCAGGTCATCCAGGGCAATCGAAAAGCCCATGGCGCGGTAGTGGTGCAGCGCGGTTTGCAGCAGTTGAAAATCGTCGGTCGGGGTTTGCTCGGTCAGTTCGATCACCACCTGGCTGGGCGGGATGCCGAAGTCGCTGAGCAGTTGCAGGGTACGGCCAGGCTGGTGGGCGGTCTCCAGCAGGGATTCGGGTGAGACGTTGAGAAACAGCTTGCCCGGCAGTTTCTGCTCGCTGAACCGCCGGCAGGCACTTTCCCGGCAGACCATCTCCAGCTCACTGAGACGCCCGGCGTGACGGGCCACGGAGAACAGTGCGACAGGAGAGTGCAACGGGCTGTTGGACGGGCCGCGACTGAGGGCTTCATAACCGATGACGCGTCGTTCAGACAGGGAAATGATGGGTTGGAACAGGCTGTGCAAACTGCCTTGAGCCAGGATTGAGCCCAATGCATTCAGCTGTTCGGTCATGGTCATGATTTTCTCGGGTCGAAAAAAAAGGACCTGCTTTGGCAGGTCCTTCATTTCACGACAGAATGATGTCTATTTGATGACACTCCGAGGAGCGTTCACATTAAATCGCCATCATTTACTGCTTGGCCACCGTCTTGCTGATTTTCAAGTAGTCCAGCAGGATGCGCCCGGTCTCGCTCAGGTAGGCATCATCTTCCGGCTTGGTTTTATCAGGCTCGGCGGCGATCGCGTCTTCGTCTTCTTTCTTCAGCTCCTTGAGTGGAGCTTCGCCTTTGGCCTTGCGGCGGGCGTTCTCCAGCACCAGTTGCTGATTCTCGATGTCGGTGTGCTGCGCACGACGGTCGGCTTCGTTCAGGCTGACGGTTTTCTCTTCCATCAACTTCTTGGCCAGGGCCAGCTTGTCGCGGATAAAGATGAACTCGGCATCCTTGGCGGAGCGGGCTTCGTGATCAGCTTTCAACTCTGCGATGTACGGTTTGAACGGGTCTACCGCAGGCTTGATCGCAGGACGGATAGTGTCCCACGGCATCGCCTCGGGCAGGGCGCTCTCGCCGATTTCCTTGGTATCGATGATCGACGGGAAATCGACGTCCGGCAGTACGCCCTGATGCTGGGTGCTCTGCCCGGAAACCCGGTAGAACTTGGCCAGGGTCAGTTTCAGCTCGCCATGGTTCAGCGGCTGGATGGTCTGCACGGTGCCTTTGCCGAAGGTCTGGCCGCCGATGATCAGCGCACGGTGGTAGTCCTGCATCGCGCCGGCAAAAATCTCCGAGGCGGATGCCGAGAGGCGGTTGACCAGCAACGCCATCGGCCCTTTGTAGAAGGCACCCGGGTTCTCGTCTTCCAGCACGTCGACACGGCCGTCAGCGTTACGCACCAGCACGGTCGGACCCTTGTCGATAAACAGGCTGGTCAGCTCGGTGGCTTCCTGCAGGGAACCGCCGCCGTTGTTGCGCAGGTCGATGACCACGCCGTCGACTTTTTCCTTCTGCAATTCTGTGAGGATTTTCTTAACGTCGCGGGTGGTGCTCTTGTAGTCCGGATCACCGGCGCGGAACGCTTTGAAGTCCAGGTAGAACGCCGGGATCACCACCACGCCGAGCTTGTAGTCCTTGCCATCCTGCTTGAGGTTGAGGACTTGCTTCTGGACGGCCTGGTCTTCGAGTTTCACCGCTTCACGGGTGATGGACACGATCTTGCTGGTCTGGTCGTTCGGTGCGTTGGTGTGCGGAATCACTTCCAGGCGCACCACGCTGCCTTTCGGCCCGCGGATCAGCTTGACCACTTCATCCAGGCGCCAGCCGACCACGTCGACCATCTCTTTGTCGGCCTGGGCCACACCGATGATCTTGTCGGCCGGGGCAACCTGCTTGGTCTTGTCGGCCGGACCTGCCGGCACCAGACGCACGATCTTCACCTGGTCGTTATCGCTTTGCAGGACGGCACCGATGCCTTCCAGCGACAGACTCATGTTGATATCGAAATTTTCCGCGTTATCTGGCGACAGATAATTGGTGTGCGGGTCGTAGGACATTGCGAAGGTGTTGATGTAGGCCTGGAAGATATCTTCGGCACGGGTCTGATCCAGACGTGCCAGCTGATTCTTGTAGCGCTTGGTCAACAGTTCCTGGATGGCCTTCGGCTCTTTGCCGGCGATCTTCAAGCGCAGGACTTCATCCTTGACGCGCTTGCGCCACAGGTCGTCCAGCTCGGCTTCGGTGGTCAGCCAAGGAGCGTCCTTGCGGTCAACCAGCAAGGTCTCTTTCTTGGTGAAGTCGAACTTGTCGACACCTTTGTCCAGCTCACCAATGGCGAAGTCCAGACGCGCTTTGACGCGGTCCAGGTAGCGCTTGTAGATGGTGAAGCCGGGCTGTAGGTCACCGCTCTTGAGGAAGTCGTCGAACTGCGTCTTCCACTTGTCGAACTCGGTGATGTCGCTGGCCAGGAAATAGCTGCGCGAGGGATCCAACAGCTTGAGGTAGCTGTCGTAAATGATCACCGAACGAGCGTCGTCCAACGGCGGCTTGCTGTAATGGTGGCGCTTGAGCAACTCGACGACGTTAAGGCTGGCAATCACCTCATCGCGATCAGGCTGAAGGTTGTCCCAGCTGTTGGCTGCGAACGTATTGCTCGACAGCGGCAAAAGGCCGATACCGATAAAAAGAGCGAGGGCGGTGCTGGGGAACAAATGCTTCATGCTGATTCGACGCGGGGGCAATTGATAACGCATATTAGGCCGTCTTTGAAGTCGCCGGTTCCATATGGGCCGGTCGCATAATGCAAAAAGCCCGACGCTACAGCAACGGGCTCAGTCCAGACTCACTATGGAGGCACTGTGAAAGCATTGCAAGGCGTTGAAGGTCATGTGGAGTGGCAAGAAGAGCCAAGTCCTACATGCGATGTAGGCCAAGTACGCATTCGCGTGGCGGCTGCGGGCCTGAATCGCGCCGATTTATTACAGCGTTCGGGGCTTTATCCGCCACCTCCCGGTGCCAGCCAGGTGCTGGGCCTGGAGTGTTCCGGGGTGATCAGCGAAGTCGGCGCCGGTTCGTCGTGGCAAGTGGGGGATCGGGTTTGCGCCTTGCTGGCTGGCGGCGGGATGGCTGAAGAAGTGGTGGTGGATGCGCGGCATGTGCTGCCGGTGCCGGAGGGTGTGTCCCTGGTGGAAGCGGCCGGGTTGCCCGAGGTATACAGCACCGCGTGGTTGAACCTGTTCCAGTTGGCGGGCCTCAAGCCCGGCGAGAAGGTGTTGTTGCATGCCGGTGCCAGTGGGGTGGGCTCGGCGGCGATTCAGTTGTGCAAGGCGTTTGGCAGCCCGTGCTGGGTCAGCGTGGGGTCGGCGGATCGCCTTGCGTACTGTGAAGCGCTGGGGGCTCAGGGGGGTGTGGTACGTACTGACGGCATCGAGGGCTTGAGGGATTTTGGACCGTTCGATGTGATTCTTGACCCGGTGGGGGGGAATTATGCGGCGCTGAATCTCAAGCTGGTGGCGCGTGATGGGCGCTGGGTGTTGATTGGGTTGATGGGGGGGCGTGAGGCGCAGATCGATCTGGCGCAGGTGTTGGCCAAGCGTGTGCAGGTGTTGGGGTCGACGTTGCGCAGTCGGGATGATCAGTTCAAGGCTGACTTGTTCAGTGACTTGAGCCAGCATGTTTGGCCGTTGTTTGCCGAGGGGCGCTTGAGTCCGCAACTGGCCAGGACGTTTCCGATCAAGGATGCCGAGGCTGCGTTTGCGGAGCTGGCGACTAATCGGATTTCCGGGAAGCTGGTGTTGGTGATTGACGAGAGTCTGACCTGATTTCAGATGCGACATTTGTGTTGGGGGGGAGTTGGGCTGGGTGTATATCCGTTATTTTCGTAACGACGACTATTGGTTCCGCTCTTACAGCGGCTCACTTTTGAAGAGCGCAAAAGTAAGC
>NZ_JBSVWQ010000181.1:0-11347 GCF_054071215.1 Pseudomonas sp. SDO5522_S412
TTGACCGAGTTCTACCGATGGAACGCGGTCGAATGTGGGAGCGGGCTTGCTCGCGAAGGGGCCAACTAGATCTCAAGCCAACACCCTCTAAGGCGCCAACTCGAAAAACGCCTGAATCAACCGCAACTCCCGGCGCCGCTCCATGCACCCGATCACATGCCGGTTCACCAGCCCCTCGCCCTGGATCGGAATCGCATGCACCCGCGGATCCCGGCTGACTTCCATCGACGACACCACCCCAACCCCCAACTCGGCCGCCACCGCTTCCGTCACCGCTTCACGGCTGTCCAGTTCCAGCAGCACCCGGGGCTGCACGCCGGCCTGGGCGCAGGCATCGTCAAAGGTCCGCCGCGTGATCGAGCTGGGTTCACGCAACACCATGATCACCTGATCCAATTGCTCCAGCCGAATACCCGCAGGCTCCGCCAGCCACGGATGGCCGGCCGGCACCAACGCGCAAATCCGTGACTCGATCAACGGCTGCAAGTGCAGGCCCTTGCGCGGCTCCACCTCGGTCAACACCGCCACGTCAGCCCGCTCCGACAACAGCGCCGCGAGGGTTTCCTGCGCATTGCCCAGGCGCAAATTGACAGTAATCCCCGGATACCGCTGCCGTAGGCTGGCCAGCATCGGCATGACCATGTGCGGCCCGTCCGCCGCCACTTCCAGGCGCCCGGTAAGTAATTGCCGGTTGGCCTCCAGCAACGTCTGCGCCTCTTCCACCAGGCCGAAGATCGCCCGGGTGATCGCCGCGAGTTTGGTGCCCTCCTCGGTCAACTCCACCCGCCGCGCGGTACGCCGCAGCAGCGCGATCTGGTAGTGCTCCTCCAGCGCCTTGATATGCCCGGTCACCGCCGGCTGGCTGATGAACAGGCGCTCGGCCGCCCGGGTAAAACTGCCCTCGCGGGCCACCGCATCAAACGCACGCAGTTGAAACAGGTTCATAGCTATCGGCCTCACTGATAGCTCGCATAACAACAAACAATTTGATTGATGACAAGCCAAACTGCAATTTAGGCGCCGTAACTTCATCCCAATGTTTTGCGAGGACACACGAATGAGCACTGCCGCGCCGATCCTGCTGACCCCGGGGCCCTTGACCACCTCGGCCCGCACCCGCCAGGCCATGATGGTCGACTGGGGTTCATGGGATGACCGCTTCAATCAACTGACCGCCAGTCTTTGCGAGCAACTGCTGGTGATCGTCAACGGCACCGCCAGCCACCATTGCGTGCCATTGCAAGGCAGCGGCACCTTTGCCGTGGAAGCGGCCATCGGCACCCTCGTGCCACGGGACGGCAAGGTGCTGGTGCTGATCAACGGCGCCTACGGCAAGCGCCTGGCGAAGATTTGCGAAGTGCTCGGCCGCGAGTTCAGTACCTTTGAAACTGCCGAGGACGAACCCACCACCGCCGCCGACGTCGACCGCCTGTTGCACGCCGACAGGGGCATCACCCACGTCGCATTGATCCATTGCGAAACCAGCACCGGGATTCTCAACCCGTTGCCCGAGATCGCCCAGGTCATCGCCCGCCACGGCAAGCGCCTGATTATCGACGCCATGAGCTCCTTCGGCGCGCTGCCGATCGACGCCCGCGAGGTGCCGTTCGACGCGCTGATCGCCGCCTCCGGCAAGTGCCTGGAAGGCGTACCGGGGATGGGTTTTGTGTTCGCTGAAAAGCAGGCGCTGGCTGCAGCCCAAGGCAACTGCCACTCCCTGGCGATGGACCTTTTCGACCAGCACAGCTACATGGCCAAGACCGGCCAATGGCGCTTCACACCGCCGACCCACGTGGTGGCGGCGCTGCACGAAGCGCTGCTGCAATACAACGAAGAAGGCGGCCTGCCCGCCCGGCACCAGCGCTACGCCGACAACTGCCAGGCATTGCTGGACGGCATGGCCGAACTGGGCCTGCGCAGCTTCCTGCCCGCCGCGATCCAGGCGCCGATCATCGTTACCTTCCACGCGCCGAAAGATCCGCGCTACCAGTTCAAGGAGTTCTACGAACGGGTCAAGGCCAAGGGCTTCATCCTTTATCCCGGCAAATTGACCCAGGTGGAAACCTTCCGCGTAGGCTGCATCGGCCATGTGAACCAGGCCGAGATGCAAGCCGCCGTCGCGGCGGTGGCCGAGGTGCTGCAAGAAATGAACGTGCTCGACATCTGACTGCCCACTACTCACAGGATCTGAACCATGAACTACGCAAACCCAACCCAGCTTCAAGCCGCGATCCTCGACTGGGCCGGCACCGTGGTCGATTTCGGCTCGTTCGCGCCCACGCAGATTTTTGTCGAAGCCTTCGCCGAGTTCGACGTGCAGGTCTCCATCGAGGAAGCCCGTGGCCCGATGGGCATGGGCAAGTGGGACCACATCCGCACCCTGTGCGACCAGCCGCAGGTGGCCGAGCGTTACCGCAAGGCCTTCGGCCGCACACCGACTGACGATGATGTGACCGCCATCTACCAGCGCTTCATGCCGCTGCAGATCGAGAAGATCGCCGAGCACTCGGCATTGATCCCCGGTGCCCTGGACACTATCGCCAACCTGCGCCAGCAAGGGATCAAGATCGGTTCGTGCTCCGGCTACCCCAAGCAGGTGATGGACAAGGTTGTCGAACTGGCTGCCACCAATGGCTATATCGCCGACCACGTGGTCGCCACCGACGAAGTACCCAACGGCCGACCATGGCCGGCCCAGGCCCTGGCCAACGTGATCGCCCTCGGGATCGATGACGTAGCGGCCTGCTTGAAGATCGACGACACCGTGCCGGGCATCCTCGAAGGCCGTCGCGCCGGGATGTGGACCGTGGCGCTGACCTGCTCGGGCAACGCCCTGGGCCTGACCTACGAGCAGTTCCGCGCCCTCGACGCCGGCACACTCGCCAGCGAACGCACGCGTATCCAGGCCATGTTCGAAGGCTCGCGCCCACACTACATGATCGACACCATCACCGACCTGCCTGCGGTGATCGCCGACATCAACCAGCGCCTGGCACGGGGTGAAATGCCGCAGGGCAACTGATCGAGATCAAAAGATCGCCTATACACCCTCCTCTCACGGGCAAACCTCGTAAAACAGGCTTACATTGAAAGGACTCCGTCGCAAAGAACGGAGGTTTGCCCTGATGAGTGAGGAAGAAAGCGATGCCCTGGAAAAATTCCGATACGCGTTACAGCACCATGTCGATTGCGTTGCACTGGCTGATGGTGGTGCTGCTGGCGGTGGTCTACGCCTGCATTGAGTTACGCGGGCAGTTTCCCAAAGGCAGCGGCGCACGTACGTTGATCGTGGAAATGCACTTCATGTTCGGCCTGACGGTGTTTGTGCTGGTGTGGCTACGGTTGTTCGCCCGCAGCCTGGGCGTTGCACCGAAGATCGTACCGGCCCCGCCGCAATGGCAAACCCTCCTCGCCACCCTGATGCACATGGCGCTGTACGCCTTGATGATCGGCATGCCCATCGCCGGCTGGCTGATCGTCAGCGCCGAGGGGCATTCGGTGATGTTCTACGGCATCGAGTTGCCGCCGCTGATTGCCGAGAACAAAGCGTTGGCCAAGGAAATTGAAAGCTGGCACGTGCTGTTCGGCAAGATCGGCTATTGGCTGATCGGGCTGCATGCGTTGGCCGGATTGGCCCATCACTATGTGCTGCGAGACAACACTGCTTTGAGGATGATGCCCGGCAAGAGAGGGAACCTTCAGTAAGCCCACGGATTGAATGTGGCAGCTGGCTTGTGGGGGAGCTGGCTTGCCTGCGATAGCATCACCTCGGTGCCACTGATACACCGCGGTGTCTGCATCGCAGGCAAGCCAGCTCCTACATTAACCGGGTGCAACAGGGAAACCCCGGCGGCCCTGCAGGCCACCGGTGTGGACGAAGATCAGGCGGGTGCCGGGGAAAAATCTCCCGGCTTCAATCTGCTGCTTCAACGCCAATAACGCCTTGCCGGTGTACAGCGGCTCCAGCGCCAGGCCACAGGCTTGCTCGGTAGCGTCGATAAAGGCCAGCAACTCCGGATCAACCTTGGCAAAGCCGCCCCGGCTGGCCTCCAGCAATTCATAACCCTGCTGCACAAGCGCCTGCACCTGTTGCGCCACCCCGTGGTCGTCGGGCACCGCCAGGGCGCCGTATACCGGATGCGCGCCCGCCTCCGCCAGCACCAATCCCGCCAATGTAGTACCGGTGCCTGCCGCCAGCCACCAACCGTGATAGTCCGTCCAGCCCAGGCCGTTTAATTGTGCCCGCGCCTGATTCACCAAAACCCCGCAACCCAACGCGCCCGCCAGGCCCCCGCCGCCTTCAGGTACCGGGTGCAGGTGCGGATACTGCTCGCGCCAGGGAAGCCAGAAGTCCGGCTCGTTGCGCGCGCGATAGCCGCCATACCCCAGCCAATGCAGTTGCATGCCGAAGGCCTTGAGGTCGAGCACCGTGGGTGTGTCTTGCGGATGGCCACGCAGCAAGCCAACGGTAGGAAAGCCGAAGCGTTTCCCGGCCGCCGCCAGTGCATGCAGGTGATTGGAGTAAGCGCCGCCCAGGCTGATGATCCCGCTGGCGCCCGCCGCCCGGCCTTGCGCCAGGTGCTCGGTGAGCTTGAACCACTTGTTGCCGCTGATCAGCGGGTCGATGCGATCCAGGCGCAGCACGGCGACTTCCACCGGCCCCATCCAGTCCAGCTTCAGGGGTTCAAGGGGCGCGTGGGGGAGCCAGTCGAAAGGACCCATGAGGGCGGTTCTGCACAAGAAAAGGGGCGGTAGTCTACCACCGCCCCTTTTACGTGCTTACAGCTCGGCCGCCAGGCGCGAACCCTGGTTGATGGCGCGCTTGGCATCCAGTTCGGCCGCCACGTCCGCACCGCCGATCAGGTGCACGTTCTGCCCGGCCGCCACCAGGCCATCCTGCAATTCCCGCAGCGGGTCCTGCCCGGCGCAGATCACGATGTTGTCCACCGCCAGCACCTTCGGTTCACCCTCGGCGCCGATGCGGATGTGCAGGCCCTCATCGTCGATCTTCAGGTACTCGACGCTGTTGAGCATCTGCACCTGCTTGTTCTTCAAGCCGGTGCGGTGGATCCAGCCGGTGGTCTTGCCCAGGCCGTCACCGACCTTGGAGGTCTTGCGCTGCAACAGGAACACTTCACGCGCCGGCGCATGGCGCTCGGGCTTGATCCCGGCCACACCGCCGCGGGCTTCCAGGTGGGTGTCGATGCCCCACTCTTTCCAGAACGCCTCGCGGTCCAGGCTGGTGGACACGCCCTGGTGCACGAGGAATTCCGAGACGTCAAAACCGATACCGCCGGCACCGATCACCGCCACGCGATGGCCCACCGGCTTACGCTCCAGGATCACGTCGAGGTAGCTCAATACCTTGGCGTTTTCCACGCCGGGAATCGCCGGAATACGCGGCGCGATGCCGGTCGCGAGGATGATCTCGTCATAACCGCCCGCAACAAGCTGCTCAACGTCGACCCGAGTATTCAGGCACAGTTCGACGTGAGTGGTCTGCAACTTGCGCTTGAAGTAGCGCAGGGTCTCGAAGAACTCTTCCTTGCCCGGCACACGCTTGGCGATGTTGAACTGGCCGCCGATCTCGCTGGCCGAATCGAACAGCGTCACCTGATGCCCACGCTCGGCGGCGACGGTGGCGGCCGCCAGGCCCGCAGGACCGGCACCGACCACGGCGATTTTCTTGATCTGCTTGACCGGCAGGTAGTTGAGCTCGGTCTCGTAGCACGCACGCGGGTTGACCAGGCAGGTGGTCAGCTTGCCGCCGAAGGTGTGGTCCAGGCAGGCCTGGTTGCAGCCGATGCAGGTGTTGATCTCATCGGCGCGGCCTTCGGCAGCCTTGTTGACGAAGTCCGGGTCGGCGAGGAATGGGCGAGCCATCGAGACCATGTCGGCATCGCCTTCGGCCAAAATCTGCTCGGCGATTTCCGGGGTGTTGATCCGGTTGGTGGTGATCAATGGAATCTGCACCGCACCGCGCAACTTCGCGGTGACCTTGCTGAACGCGCCACGCGGCACCTTGGTGGCGATGGTCGGGATCCGCGCTTCGTGCCAGCCGATGCCGGTGTTGATGATGGTTGCACCGGCCTGCTCGATGGCCTTGGCCAACTGCACGATTTCTTCCCAGGTGCTGCCGCCTTCCACCAGGTCGAGCATCGACAGGCGGAAGATGATGATGAAATTCGGGCCTACGGCTTCGCGCACCCGGCGCACGATTTCCACCGGCAGACGCATGCGGTTTTCGTAGCTGCCACCCCAACGGTCGGTGCGGTGGTTGGTGTGGGCGGCGAGGAACTGGTTGATGAAGTAGCCTTCCGAACCCATGATTTCCACGCCGTCGTACTCGGCGACCTGGGCCAGCACCGAGCAGGTGACGAAATCATTGATCTGTTTTTCGATGCCTTCTTCGTCCAGCTCTTTGGGCTTGAACGGGTTGATCGGCGCCTGGATTGCGCTCGGTGCCACCTGCTTCGGGCTGTAGGCATAACGCCCGGCGTGGAGGATCTGCATGCAGATCTTGCCGCCCGCCTCGTGCACCGCCCGGGTGACGATCTTGTGCTTCTGCGCTTCTTCGTCGGTGGTCAGCTTGGCCGCACCGCCATACACCCCACCTTCATCGTTGGGGCCAATGCCGCCGGTGACCATCAGGCCCACGCCGCCACGGGCACGTTCGGCAAAATAGGCCGCCATGCGCTCGAAGCCACCGGGTTTTTCTTCAAGGCCGGTGTGCATCGAGCCCATCAGGGTGCGGTTGCGCAGGGTGGTAAAACCCAGGTCCAACGGGGCCAGCAAGTGCGGGTAGGCAGCAGCGGTCATGGTACAGCTCCACAACGGATCATCACGGGACGTGGAGCGCTCGAATGGCACTCCATCGGTTTATGTCCCACAGACTAAGAGTCCGCCGGCTGGCGCTCAATGACCGTAAGTGACAACTTAATGATCAAAGTGCGCAGCAGAAAGCATGGCAGCGGTAATTTTCTCCTGTTTCTGCCCCTGCCCGATCATCCAGCGTTGAAACCCACGGCACTGCTGTTTGTGCAGGGTATTGGGGTGCCAACTCAGGTAGTACGGCGCCGCCAGCGGCACGGCGAACCGCCAGGGAATCACCAGCCGACCGGCGCGCAGGTCCCCGGCGATCATTGAGAACTGCGCCAGCACGATGCCTTGCCGGTCGATGGCCGCCTGGATCGCGGTAATCGATGATGAGTAATTGCGGCGGATCACGATGGGCTGGCCGGTTTGCCCTTCCAGCTCGCTGAACCATTGGGTCCACGAAGGCGGCGAATCGAATTTGGGCCGCGAGTCGATGCCGATCAGGCGGTAATCGAGCAAGTCCCGCGCGCACGCAACCCGTTCCAGCAACTGCGGTGAACAGGTGGGCACCACACAATCGCGGAACAGCGGCACGCTATGCCCGGCATGCTCGGGGTGCTCGCCATAACCGATGCGAAAGTCGGCACTTTCCTCCCCCGATGCATCATCGAGGGTGCTGTCGAGGTAGATGTCCAGGTCGGTTTCGTCCTGCCCCCACTCGTCGATCAGCGGCGACAGCCATTTGGTCATCAGCGAAGGCAGGCAACTGATATACAGGTTGTTGGGATTCTTCGCCCGCTCGGCCTCGGCCACCGCCAGCCTGAGTTCTTCGAACGCCGCGGTGCAGCGGGCGTGCAGGCGTTCGCCGACGCTGTTCAAGCGCAGGCGCTGGCCGTCCTTGAGCGTCAGCTTCATGCCCAGGGCATCTTCGAGCAGTTTCATTTGCTGGCTGACAGCGCCCACCGAGATCCCCAGGCGAATCGCCGCCTGGGACATACCGGCGCAGTGGCCCACCACTTCAAACACTTGCAACGCGCGCAACGGCGGTAAACGGCTCATGGGGGAATCTCGCGACTTCAGCAGTTTAGATTTTCTACTAAAAATAACAGAAAACCCCATATTTTCTTCAGCTAGTGCAACCCGTAGAGTGAAACCACTTCCCACCCCATTGCGTTACGCCCTGCTGGAGTCGCTGATGAAAACCCTGCCTGAACAAATTACCCATGTCGTGTTAGGCGACAGAGAACCCAGCATCGAAGAGTTCGTGGCGATCGCCCGCTATTCGGCCACTGTTTCGTTTGCCGACAGTTACAAGAACCGGGTTAAAAAGTCCCGTGGGTTGATCGAGCGATTCCTCGATGAAAACCGTTTGGTGTACGGCGTGACCACCGGTTTTGGCGACAACGTGCGGCATGTGATCTCGCCGGAAAACGCCAAGGAACTGCAAGTCAACATCGTGCGTTCCCACGCTGTTTCCGTCGGCGAACCGCTGGTGCGTGAACAGGTGCGGGCGATCCAGTTGATGGTGTTGATCAGCCTGGGCAAAGGCTACTCCGGGGTGCGCCTGGAACTGCTGGAACTGATCGCCGGCCTGCTCAACCACGACGTGGTGCCCTTTGCGCCGGGCGAAGGCTCGGTGGGTTACCTCGCGGTAGAAGGCCACCTGGCCCTGGTGCTGCTCGGCGAAGGCCGCGCCAGCGTCAAGGGCGGTGCACTGGTGGATGGCGCAACCGCCCTGCAACAGGTCGGCCTGCAACCGACCGACCTGCAGTGCAAGGAAGGCCTGGCGATGTTGAACGGCACCACGTCGGTGACCGCCATCGCCACACTGGCGCTGTACAACGCGATGCAGGCTGCGGACCTGGCGGACGTGGCGGCGGCCATGTCGCTAGAGGCGCTCAAGGGCACCATCCGCGCGTTCGACCCGCGCTACCACTCGATCAAGGCTCACCCCGCACAGGCCGCAACCGCCGCCAATATCAAGGCTATCCTGCACGACAGCCAGCTCATCGCAGACAACATCGATTACCGCCTGCAGGACGTCTACAGCCTGCGTGCCATCCCCCAAGTGCATGGTGCTTCCCGGCAGTTCATCAACTACGCGCGGGAAACCATCGAGCGCGAAATCAATTCTTCGGGCGACAACCCGGTGATTTTCCCGCTGGACGACGGTGACGGTATCGCGATTTCCGGCGCCAACTTCGACGGCACCTACATCGGGATTGCAGCCGACACACTGTGTGTGGCGCTGACCAACCTGGCGAAAATTTCCGAGCGCCGGACCGACCGCATGATCAACTCGCACTTCAGCGAAATGCCGGCCTTCCTGGTGCGCAACCCGGGCCTGAACAGCGGCTACATGATCGTCCAGTACACCGCCGCCGGGCTGTACGCCGAGATGAAAACCCTGTCGATGCCGTCGTCGATCGACAGCGTCTCGACCTGCGGCAACCAGGAAGACCCGGTCAGCCTGGCCTACAACGCGGTGATCAAGGCCTACAAAGTCTCGCAAAAACTCCAGTCGGTGGTGGCCATCGAAGTGCTGGTCGCGTGCCAGGCCCTGGATTTCCACGATGTGAACAAGGCATCGACCGCGACCAAGGCGGTCTATGACCTGGTGCGCAGTGAAGTGCCGGTGGCGGATAACGACCGCGCGTTTTACGCTGACATGGCCAGTGTGATTGACCAGGTGCGCAGCGGGAAAATCAACGACCTGGTGGCCCATCACCTGAACTGACAACCACGCCGTCAAACGGCCTGCCCTCCTTTTCGGACGGCGGGCCTTTGCCATTTTTGGCGCAGACAAAGCGATACCCGGGGACCTTGCCAATGCTTCAACCCAAAGACGTTCTACACCTGCTCGACACCTGCTCCATTGCCTATGAATACGTGGAACACAGCGCCGTGCGCACCTGCGAAGAAGCCGACAAACTGGACATCAGAATCAGCGGGCAGGCGGTCAAGAACATCTTCCTGTGCGATGCCAAAGGCTTGAATCCCACCCTGGTGGTGCTCAAGAGCGAGCAGCGCCTGGACCTGCGTGCACTCTCGCAAACCCTCGGCCTCAAGGGCCTGAGATTCGCCTCGCCGCGCCGCCTGATGGAAACCCTGGGCGTGGAGCCGGGAGCGGTGTCATTGCTGGGGTTGTGCAATGACGTGCAGCGCGCCACCCAGGTTGTGATCGCCGAAGAGGTGTGGAACGGCGACAGGATTCTCTGCCATCCGCTGGTGAATACCGCGACCCTGTCGATCGCAGTCCGCGATATGGCGCGACTGCTTGAGCACCTGGGATTCACGCCAATACTCACCGCGAACCCTGCCCCCACGCCTGACACCTGACAGCGCACGGGTGGGTGCAAAACGCTACCTATCGACCCAAAACAGGGCGAAAAAACCGCGCACATTTTCTAACCATGTTTAATTTCCTTGAAAATCAACAGGTTATTTATTTTTAAAAGCTGGCAAATATTTTGCAATGACATGTATGTACATGTGGAGTCATGTGCAGACTGGAGAGCGAATCGGCCAGTCCCCAAACCTGTATGCGTTCGAGAAAAAAGTCCTAAGCCCACATCAAAACATTGGTAGGAAATAGAAATGACCGCTAAAAAATCGAATTGGTTAGGCTCTGTTGCTGTAGCGACCCTAGTGATGGCAAGTGCTTCCGGACTGCAGGCAAAGGACTGGACGTCCGTGAACATCGCGACCGAGGGCGCGTACGAGCCCTGGAACCTGACATTGCCCGGCGGGAAGATCAGTGGTTTCGAGCCTGAGCTGATGGACTACCTGTGCGCCAAGATGAAGCTGCAGTGCAAGATCACCGTGCAGAACTGGGATGGCATGATTGCCAGTCTCAACGCAGGGAAGTTTGATGTGTTGATGGATGCGATCGTTATCACTGACGACCGTAAGCAGGTCATGGATTTTTCGATTCCCTACGCGCAGACGCCGGCCAACTTTGTCGCGCAGGATGCGGCATTGCTGCCGGGTAAAACCGGGGCGGCGAATGCGATTACGCTGAGTGCTGATCCGAAGGCGATTCACGATGCGATCGAGCCGTTGCGTCAGGCGCTGAAGGGTAAAACCATCGGAATCGCTTCAGGCATCATTTACACCAAGTTCATTGATGAGAACTTCAAGGACGTGGCGACGATTCGTGAGTACAACACGTCGGCCGATGCGATTCTTGATCTGCAATCGGGCCGTATTGACGCGATTTTTGATGACGTTACGTTCCTTGATTCGATCATGTCCAAGCCTGAGAACAAGGGGCTGGCGTATACCGGGCCGCAGATCAAGGGCCCTATCTGGGGTGATGGCGAGGGCCTGGGTTTTCGCAAGAGCGATCCGGAGTTGAAGGCCAAGTTTGATGCGGCGTTGAAAGAAGCGATTGCTGATGGGACTGTTAAGAAACTCAGCGAAAAATGGTTCAAGGTGGATTTGACGCCTAAGTCCTGAGGCGTTCCTGGTTGGGGTGGGGGCATATCCGTTATTTGGGTGATGGCTGATATTGGTTCCGCTCTTACAGCGG
>NZ_JBSVWQ010000182.1:0-11272 GCF_054071215.1 Pseudomonas sp. SDO5522_S412
CACATGTATTGGCTGACACACCGTATTCGCGAGCAAGCCCGCTCCCACATTTTTAATCCAGTCGCTTCAGAGGGATCAACGCATCGGCGGCAAGCCATACGCCGCCAAATCAAAGTCAGCCAACTTGCGAATAATCTGGTCAGCATGGTGATACTTGCTGTCCGCCATCGCCTCATCCGGCACCGCAATCGCGGTCATGTGCGCAGCCTTGGCCGCCGTCACGCCAAACGGCGAATCCTCAAACACCAGGCAATCCTCCGGTGCCACACCCAAGCGGCGCGCCGCCGTCAGGAAGATATCCGGCGCCGGCTTGGCCGCCCCGACCTCCGGGTCATCCGCCGTGACGATGGTGTCGAACAACCCAAACCACTCACGGTGCAACGTAGTCTTGTGGCCAAACGAGTTGCGCGACGAACTGGTGCCCACGGCAATCGGAATGTTATGCGCCTTCAAATGCCGCACCAGCGCCTCAGCACCCGGCATGCCCAAGGCCTTGGGGAAACGCTCGCTCATCAGCGGCTCGCGGATCACCAGGAATTCTGCGGGGGTAATCGGCAGGTCCAGCGCCTTGACCACGTAATCCGCCAGGTCCTGGGCGCCGCGACCAATGATGTGCTGCTTGATCCCCCAGTCATAGGTACGGCCATAGCGTTCGGCGATGATCTGTGTGACTTCGGTGTAGATGCCTTCTGTGTCCAGCAACAACCCGTCCATATCGAAAATGACAGCCTTGATCGGGACAGCGGTACGCGGTGCATTCATCACTACAGATCCGTGGGCAAAAGGACTAAAAGGATTCAGCACAATAACGGCCAGCGTTACCTGCAAGCAACCGTTACGGCCTTGTGCCGAATCCAGTCAGTGCGTCACTCGGGAAAATCCGCCCCCTCAGTTACCTCAGCCCACGCATCAAAATCCGCACTCAGCGCCTTCACCTTGGTCCGCGCAAAGGTCAACGCAGCCTTGCCCAGCAACAGGCGCAATGGCGGTTGCTCAGCCTCCACCGCCTTGACGATGGCAATCGCCGCGCGCACCGGATCACCCGGCTGCTTGCCGCTGTAGTTGCGAACCATATTGGCCCGTGCCACCGCCGTTTCCTTGTAGTCGGCAATCCCGTGAGCCGCCTCGTTGGCCGAACGCCCGGCCCAGTCGGTGCGGAACGGGCCCGGCTCGACCAGCAACACCTTGATCCCCAACGGCGCGACTTCCTGGGACAGCGCCTCGGAAAGGCCCTCCACCGCAAACTTGGTCGCATTGTAGAAACTCAGCGACGGGAACGCCGCCACACCGCCCACCGAGGAAATGTTCACGATGCTGCCCGAGCGCCGGGCGCGCATGCCGGGCAAGGCCGCGCGGGTCATGGCGCTCAAGCCCCACACGTTGATTTCGAACATGTTGCGCACGTCATCCAGGTCGCTTTCTTCGAAGGAGCCGAAGTAGCCGACACCGGCGTTGTTGACCAGTACGTCGATATGGCCGAAACGTTCTTCAGCCGCTTTGACAGCCGCCTCGACCTGGGCCTGGTCGGTAACGTCCAGCGTCAGGACCAGCGCGTTTTCTTCGTGACCGGCAACGATGTCTTGCACCTGCTGCGGATTACGCGCGGTGACCACGGTCGGGTAGCCGAGGCTCAGGGTGTGCAACGCCAGCTGGCGGCCGAAACCGGTGGAGCAGCCAGTGATGAACCAGACGGGTTTTGCGGTGGAAGTCGTCATAAAGGGCCAATCCTCGTGTGTGTAGGAAAAGTATGCGCGCCGCTGTTCTTGCTAAAAAGATGCATAATCCACAAGGCCCTTTCGGAAATACCACACAATGGACACGCCCGATTTTCAGCAGTTGCGACTGTTCCTGCAGGTCGCCCGCTCGAAAAGCTTCACCCAGGCGGCCGACGCCAGCAGCCTGTCGGTGTCGACCGTCAGCCATCGCGTGCGCGCCCTCGAGAAACAGTTGGGTGTGCAACTGCTCAACCGCACCACCCGCAGCGTCAGCGTGACCGAGGCCGGCGAGCAGTTGATCCAGAAGATCACGCCGCTGCTGGAAGAACTGCAAACCAGCCTGCACAGCGTAGCAGCGGCGACGGTCGACGCCGCCGGCACCTTGCGCCTGAACATTCCCTCCACCGCCAGCCGAATGGTCCTGCAACCGTTGCTCCAGCGCTTCCTGCGCAAATACCCGGGCATCAACCTGGAAGTGGCGGTGGACAACAGCCTGGTGGACATCGTCGCCCAGGGTTTTGACGCGGGCATCCGCTACGACCATGTGCTGGCCGAAGACATGGTGGTGGTGCCGGTGGCGACGCAGTTGCGATTCGTCATCGTCGCCACGCCGCAGTATTTGCAGGGGCGCAAACTGCCCACTCATCCCCACGACTTGCTGGAGCATGAGTGCGTCAACTACCGCAGCGCGCAGACCGGCTCGCTGCACCGCTGGGACTTTGAAAAAGCCGGCAAGCAGATGCGGGTTACGGTAAAAGGCCGGCTGGCGACCAACGATGTTGAATTGATGGTGCGCGGTGCGCTGGACGGGTTTGGCTTTGCCTACGTGGCGCGCTCCAGCGTCGAGCAGTACCTGCAACGCGGTGAGTTGGTGGAGGTGCTGGACGACTGGATTGCCCACAGCGCGCTGTATTTGTATTACTTCAACCGTACGAACACGCCGAAGAAATTGCGGGTGTTTATCGAGTTCCTGAAGGAAGAATTCGGGACCTGATCCATTCAAAAAGCGAACCCCATCATGCTCTACCGTTTCGCCGCCGACGGCCTGGTGCTGTTTCATTTGTCGTTCATTCTGTTCGTGCTGTTTGGCGGTTTGCTCGCCCTCAAATGGCGACCGGTCATGTGGCTGCATTTGCCTGCCGCCGCGTGGGGCGTTGCCGTTGAAGTGTTCCATCTGCCCTGCCCGCTGACCCGCTGGGAAAATCTGTTTCGTCATTTGGCCGGGCAGGACGGATATGACGGCGGCTTTATCGAGCATTACATCCTGACCCTGATCTACCCGGCCGGGCTGACGCCGCAGATTCAATTGGGGCTGGGCGCGCTGGTGCTGTTGATCAATATCGCGGTGTATGTGCGATTGATCAGGCGCTCCTAGGCAAGCAACCAATACCAACTAACGTCGCCTCAACCGCCTCGTCCAACGGTGTGTGGGGTTCGCTGCCCAGCACCTGCACCAGGCGGCGGTTATCCATGCGTACCTCGGTTTGCCACAGGTAGCGCATCTCCTGCATCTCGCGGAAGGTGGTGACAAAGGGCGCGGCCAGTTTCAGCAGCCACCACGGGAAAGCACGTACAGAAGGCTGTTGGCCGGTCTTGCGTGACACCACCCGCTGAATCGCCTGGCTCATCTGCCGACCGTCCGCATCTATGTGCCCCGCCATATGAAAGCGGGCGAAGGCATCAAGGCTGTCGCGGCGTGCAATCAACTCGACCATGGTCCTCGCCACATCAGGCAGGTAAGCCCACTGATGCCCCACGCCTGGCGCTCCCGGATAACTCACGCTGGCCACCGGTTTTGCGGGTTTGACCAGGCCTTGGGAAAACCAGCTGCTGCCGGCCTTGGCGCCGAAAAAATCGCCTGCCCGCACGATCAGCGCTCGTGCGCCCTGCCGGGTCGCCTCAAGCAAACGCTGCTCCAGCTCTACCCGGATCGCGCCCTTGCGGGTAAGGGGATGCTGCGGCGAATCTTCCTCCAACCGCGCGAATGCATCAGGCCCGAAGTTGTACACCGTGCCCGGCAAGACAATCGTCGCCCCTTCCGCGACTGCCGCCGCGATGCTGTTGTCGATCATCGGCAGCACCAGCTCCGCCCAGCGCTGGTAACCGGGCGGATTCACCGCATGCACGATCACCGAACAACCCCGGGCCGCTGCGACGACTTCCCCACGGTTCAGCGCATCACCTTTTATCCAGGTGAAATCGGCGTTCTGTTTGTGGGCCTTATCCACATCCCTAGTCAGGGCACATACCTGCCAGCCGGCAGCGAACAACTGCCGCGCCACCTCGCCACCAATCCCGCCTGTCGCGCCCATTACCAGAACCTTGTTCATGCTTTTTCCCCTGAGGGTTGTGTGATGGGGCGATTCTGTTTGCCGGCGAGCTATAGAGGAATTGCCGAAGATCATCCAGACGCTATACATTTATGCATGGCATCAAATATTGGTTGGGAGCTTTACCGGTCGTTCCTCGGGGTACTCAAGGAAGGATCGTTGTCGGGGGCCGCACGGCAGCTCGGCATCACGCAGCCCACGGTCGGGCGGCACATCGCTGCGCTGGAAAAATCCCTCAACGTGGTGCTGTTCACCCGCTCCGCCAGCGGCCTGTTGCCCACGGCGGTCGCCCTCACCCTGCGCACCCATGCCGAAACCATGGAAACCACCGCCGCCGCACTCGAACGTGCAGCCTCGCCCCAAGGCCCCGAAGTACGCGGCGTGGTACGGGTGTCTGCCAGCGAAGTGATCGGCGTGGAAGTCCTGCCGCCGATCATCACCCGCCTGCGCCGGCAGCACCCGCACCTCAAGGTCGAACTGGTGCTGAGCAATCGCCTGCTGGACCTGCTGCAACTGGAGGCCGACATCGCGGTGCGAATGGTCCGACCCAGCCAGGAACAACTTCTGGCGAAAAGGATCGGCGTTATCGAAGTCGGCCTGCATGCGCGCAACGACTACCTGCAACAACATGGCACACCCCAGAGCCTGAATGATCTCTCAGCTCATTCAGTCATCGGCTACGACCAGGAAAGCGCCTTCATCCGCAGCCTGGCCGTCAAAGGCTTCGACCGCAGCGCCTTTTCCCTCAGCAGCGACAGCGACCTCGCACAACTGGCCCTGATCCGCGCTGGCGCCGGCATCGGTGGCTGCCAGGTCAAACTGGCCCGGCAAGACGCCCGCCTGAGCCGAGTGCTGCCGGACGCATTTGCCCTGCAACTGGACACCTGGGTCACCATGCACGAAGACCTGCGCAACAGCCCGCGCTGCCGCGTCACCTTTGACGCCCTGGTGGCCGGTTTGCAGCATTACGTACAGGATTGAGACAGCTTCTCTGGTGAAGAATCAGAGTCCCTCAAACCCTTCATAGACGCCCCCATGTCCGAAGCCTTCGAAGTCCCCAGCCCCCACGAAAAACACGTCGAACACGCCACCGAACATGCCCACCGCAGCGGAGACAATTTCGCCAGCCGCATCGCCGTGATGACCGCCATCATGGCCACCGTCGGCGCCATGCTCAGCTACCAGGCCGGCTCCACCGAAAGCGAAGCGGCGATGGACAAAAACAACGCCGCCATCTTCAAGACCGAAGCCGCCAACCAGTGGAACTACTACCAGGCCAAATCCAGCCGGCAGAACCTTGCGGAGCTGGCGACGCATATTCCGGGGGTTGATGCCAAGCACTACACCGACGAGATCGAGCGTTATAAAACCCAGAAGGAAGACGTGCGCAAACAAGCCGAAAAGCTCGAGGCCACGTCGAAGGAATGGGATGAAAAGTCAGAACAGGCGCTGCACCAACATCACCGCTGGGCACAGGCGATGACCGCGATTCAGATCGCGATTTCGCTGGCGGCGATTACCTTGCTGACAAGGAAGGAATGGTTGAAGCGCATGGCGTATACCGCCGGTGGTGTGAGTGTGGTGTTGGGTGGGATGGCGTGGTTGCATATTTAGGTTCCATCCTGCCATCGCTATATAGTAAAACGCATAACGCCTGACACTATAAAGCCGAGGAAAAGCCGGTGACCGCACAATCATCCAAGGAAGCTGTGGGCGTCGCCTACAGCATCGACTCAATGCGCTACGCCCAGGCCATGACTTGGCGCGCGATCGAAGCACTGTCCAAACTCATCCGCCCCGGCATGCTCGAATCCGAAGCCCGCGAGCTCGGCAAAAAAGTCCTCGCCGACCTCGACATGCAGCGCATCTGGCACCCGCTGCTGGTGCGCTTTGGCGCCAACACCCTCAAGACCTTTAAGGAACGCTCCGACGGCGACCCGGTGCTGGGGGAAAACGACATCTACTTCATCGACATGGGCGCCGTTTGGCAAGGCCATGAAGGTGATGCGGGGGCGACCTTCAGCACTGGCAACAACCCGGAGATGGCCGCGTGTGCGCGCGCAGCGAAAGAGTTGTTTGACCGGGTGGAACAGCGCTGGAGGAACGATAAAGTCGTCGGCCTGGAGCTGTATCGTTTTGCCGAAGAGCAAGCGAAGGAAATGGGTTGGGTGCTGAACCTCGACATCAAAGGGCACCGCGTCAGCGATTTCCCCCATGCGATTTACCGTGGCGGTGATCTTGGGGATTTTGACCAGTATCCGAATGAAGGGCTGTGGATCCTGGAGATCCAGATTGCGCACCCGAGCGCGGCTTATGGTGCGTTTTACGAAGATTTGCTGGCTTAATTTTTCAAGGAATAAAGATGGAACGCTCGACCGAATTTCCCGTGCTGTTGTTTTCCTACGGCACGCTGCAGGACAAGGCTGTGCAACTGTCCAACTTTGGGCGGGAGTTGGTGGGTCAGCAGGATGCGATGCTGGGGTATTCAAAAAGCTGGGTGGAGATTACCGATCCTGAGGTATTGGCGGCCAGCGGCAAGACCCATCATCCGATCGTTGCTCCCAGCGGGCGCAATGAAGACAGTGTTGAGGGGATGGTGTTTCAGATTACCGAGAAGGAGCTGGCGGCGGCGGATACGTATGAGGTGTCGGACTATAAGCGGGTTTCGGTGGGGTTGGCTTCGGGGTTGACGGCTTGGGTGTATGTGCAGGCTTGAGGGGGTGCAGTTGGTCAGTCGGAGTGATTTCCTACAGATCAATCGGAAGGCGCGACCTGCCGGGTTTGTGACGTGGGGCATATAGTTCGCCGGTCGCTCTCATAGCGACCGGGTTTGGCGACTCGACTATAAGACGGCAGAAGCCTCCCGGCTAATTTGCGGGATGCTCCTGCGCGCAATAAGCTACCCAATGGTAGCTGTGCGCGGGAGACCTTCGGGTCTGCCGGCATTGTCCGTCTTTTTCCGGTTCGCCAACCCGCGTACAGCTGCCACCTTTTGTTTGGCGACAAATGTGTGGCTACTCTCCTCCTTAAGAGAACGGACATCACATATGAATCAATACATGGCCCTCACCAGCAACGATTGCGAGACACCTGCCCTTTTTGTAGATACCACTGCGCCGCTGGACGTACTGCTTGACGCTGCCGGTTATCGAATTCGCGCTGTTACTCAAGTTCTTGAAAATCTGGCACTGCGTGCAGAAATCAGCAGCGATACGGTTGTGCTCAGTGACTTTTCGCTGCTGTGTTCGATTCCGTTGCGCGATGGTTGTGATTTGCTGGATGTGATAGGTCGGCGCATGGCTATGCGGTGTTCCTAAACCCATTGGCTTGATCCCGCACAAACGAAAAAGGGGCGACCTCTCAGTCATCCCTTTTTTGCGAACATTACCAACCTAAACGCAACGCGTGCCACGAACCTTATGCTCGTACTCCCAGCCCTTACACGCCAACCCTACATGCTTGGGAATCAGAGCGGCCCCGCTGCTGTAGGAAGTAATAGTCCTACGAGTGAAGCCCAGCTCTACAGCCGCGGCGGAAAGCGACAGGTTGTTGCTGAGCATCCATTTTCTGAAGTCCTGCGTCAGCATGACCTCGCCGGACTGTTCCAGCGCCAAACGATGCAAGGTGCCGGAGGACAACTCAAGGTCATTGCCCCAAGTCACGTCAAGGCCCCACTCACCGACTTCAACCCGACCAAATAGAGCCAAGTCCTGAAGGGGTTTTAGAATCGGGAAGGTATTTATGTGATCAGTGAGATCAACGGTATGCCGCTTGCCGTTATTCCACTCAATTTCGATGGCATGCTTGCCGGCAACTGGTTGCACAGCAGAGATGCGAAGCTTGCTGGTCATAAGTCAGTTCCTCCGGTTTTGTTCATTCCATACCCGTCTAGACAAGGAGCTGAAGCTAGAGAAAATTTTTTCCTAGCACAACCAAATATTCAAACCCCAGAAACCACAAAACCCCTGGCTTCTCTCGAAACCAGGGGTTTTGTTTACATCGAATTTGGCGGTGAAGGAGAGATTCGAACTCTCGATACAATTTCTTGTATACACACTTTCCAGGCGTGCTCCTTAAGCCACTCGGACACTTCACCGTATCTCGTCAAACTGATTCAGTCTGTCGAGGCGCGCTAATGTAGTCGAAAGCTTTTCCGATGGCAAAGGTTTTTTTCAGAATTTTCATGCGCTTAGGCGGTTATGCCGTTCCAGCCCTCTGCGGCGCCACGCACACCACGGCGATTCTGCCATTCTCGGGCACTCGCGGCGCTTGTCTATAGTAGCTGCTGCGCCTTGCCGAAGGCCGCCTGCGGGTGGGCATGGGGGAAAAGTCTGACTGGGTAGTCAGTCATGGCGCTTTACCAGGGCGGGCGCGGTGGGTAACGTCTGCCGTCTGTCCTTCTATTACAAGCATTACAAGGAATCGCGTCATGAGTGAGTTGATTGCCTACCACCTCGAAGACGGTATCGCGACCCTGACCCTGAGCAACGGCAAGGTGAATGCCATTTCGCCGGCAGTGGTCAGTGCGTTTAATCAAGCGCTGGATCAGGCCGAGAAGGATCGGGCGGTGGTGATCATCACGGGCACGCCGGGGATTTTGTCCGGTGGCTATGATTTGAAGGTGATGACCGCCGGCCCTAAAGAAGCCGTGAGCCTGGTGACGTCGGGCTCCACCCTCGCCCGCCGCCTGTTGTCGCACCCCTTCCCGGTGATCGTGGCGTGCCCCGGGCACGCGGTGGCCAAGGGGGCATTCCTGTTGTTGTCGGCGGATTACCGGATCGGTGTGGACGGGCCTTTCAGCATTGGCCTGAATGAAGTGATGATCGGCATGACCATGCACCACGCCGGGATCGAGCTGGCGCGGGATCGTCTGCGCAAGTCGGCGTTCCACCGTTCGGTGATCAATGCCGAGATGTTTAACCCGCAGGACGCGTTGAGCGCCGGGTTCCTGGACAAGGTGGTCGCGCCGGAAGCGTTGCAGGCAGCTGCACTGGAAGCGGCTCGCCAGTTGAAGAAGATCAATATGAACGCCCACAAGCACACCAAGCTGAAGGTGCGTAAGGCGCTGCTGGAAGCCCTGGATGACGCGATCATTCAGGATCAGGGGCACTTGGGTTAATCAAACCTACGCCTGCTGAATCGAAGCCCGACCTTGAGTCGGGCTTTTTCTTACAAAGAATTCCGGATTGCCTACAACCGCTCTAAACAGTGTCTGTCACAGCATGTTGAAACATGCGCTTAAACATCGCCTATCTCCTGACTCTATAGGGGCAATTGCCGAATACAGTGCACATCCGTACACTGCGCCACCTTTTGTCCCGATGGGCCGTGTCGATGCTTTTTTTGTTACGCATGTTGTTGATGGGCCTGCATTTTATGATTGCGGGCGTACTGGGCGTGCTGCTGGGGATCTGTCGGCCGTTCAATCCGGACAACAGCCGTTACTGCGCGCGCCTGTATGCGGTACCGGCGATGTGGCTATTGCGCCTGCGAGTGAAGGCCGATGTCGACTCGCTGCGTAACAAGCCCAGCAGTTGCGTGATCATCGCCAACCATCAATCCAACTACGACCTGTTTGTGTTCGGCACCGTGGTGCCGTACCGCACGGTGTGTATCGGCAAGAAGAGCCTGAAGTGGGTGCCGTTGTTCGGACAGTTGTTCTGGCTGGCGGGCAATGTGTTGATCGACCGGGGCAATGCGCACAAGGCGCGGCGTTCGATGCTGACCACCACCCACACCTTGCAGCATGCCGACACCTCGATCTGGGTGTTCCCGGAAGGCACGCGCAACTTCGGTGAAACCCTGCTGCCGTTCAAGAAAGGCGCGTTCCAGATGGCGATCGCCGCAGGCGTGCCGATTGTGCAGGTGTGTGTCAGCACCTATGTGAAGCAGATGAAGCTCAATAGCTGGAACAGTGGCGATATTCTGATTCGCTCGTTGCCGCCGATTCCTACGAAGGGGCTGACGATGGATGACATGCCGCTGTTAATGCAGACCTGTCGCGAGCAAATGCGCGACTGCATCGAGGCGATGGACCGCGAGCTGCAAACCACGCCTGCAATCACGGCTGAACCCCGCCGAATTTGCTGACTCTGATTGGGCAGGGCAGCTAAGCTGCCTGACAGTTGTCATCTGCCATTCAAGAAGAAGCGATCAGCACTATGGGTAGAGTTGTTGCGGCCGCCGTCTATAGCGCCGGAAAGAAAGTCACTGATATCACCCTCGACGAAGGCGCCGCGTGGGCCGCCAAGCCTGACCACTTTGTGTGGATCGGCCTGGAAGAGCCCAGCGCACTGGAACTGGCCAACCTGCAGCGCCAGTTCAACCTGCACGAACTGGCCATCGAAGACGCCCTGGAAAAACACAGCCGCCCCAAGCTTGAAACCTTCGGCGACGCGCTGTTTATCGTGACCTATTCGCCGGTGCGCGATAACGGCAAGCTGGAGTTTATCGAAACCCATATCTTTGCCGGCAACGGCTACATCATCACCGCCCGCAACGGCCACTCGGCATCCTACGGCTATGTGCGCCAGCGCTGTGAGGCGCGACCGCTGTTGCTGGAGCATGGGGAAGATTTCGTACTCTATGCGCTGCTGGATTTTGTTACCGAGAACTACCAGCCGGTGAGCGAGGCGATTCATGCCGAGGTCGATGAACTGGAGCGCAACGTGTTGTGCAACTCCCTGAGTGAAGCGGATATCCAGAAGCTCCACGGCCTGCGCCGCGATGTGCTGCGACTGAAGCGCTATGTGGCACCGATGGTGGAGATCAGTCAGGAATTGCAGAAACTGAGCTTCCCGTTTATCGACAAGAACATGCGTCCGTACTTTCGCGATGTGCAGATTCACGTCACCCGGCAGATGGAAGACCTGACCACCTTGCGGGATATCGCCAGCCAGACCATCGAGATTGGGGTGTTGCTGGAAGCCTCGCGCCAAAGCGTGGTGCAACGCAAGTTTGCCGCGTGGGCAGCGATTCTGGCGTTCCCGACGGCGGTGGCCGGGATTTACGGGATGAACTTCCAGAACATGCCGGAGCTGCAATGGCACTACGGCTATTTTGCGGTGCTGGGGTTTATTGCGGTGGGGTGTACAAGTTTGTGGGCCAGCTTCAAGCGTTCAGGCTGGCTGTAGGAAACCTGCTGTTGTGGGGGGGGGGGGGTTGTCCGCCGTGGGGGGGAAGAAACCCCAAAACCTCTCCCCTTTCTTCACCCAAACAAAGAAAAAC